>CALCBL010000108.1 GCA_937897495.1 uncultured Burkholderiales bacterium | reverse complement strand
GCCGGCATTGCCCCCCGACAAATTAATTTGTTCCATGATGACAGAGGCCTCTGCCAAGCCCAAGCCAGAGCCACCGTATTCAGTGGGAATCAGAGCCGCCAACCATCCGGCTTCGGTCAATGTCTTCACAAATGCTTCGGGATAGCCGCGGGCTTCGTCTACTTCTTGCCAGTACTTTGAATCAAAGCTTTTGCACATATCGCGCAACGCTTCTCTAAGTGGTTGATGTGCATCGGGCTTGGGAATGGCGTGTGTCATTTGGATCAATTCAATTCTGCAGTGGCTTGCATGGTCAGATACGCTTCGTGATCTTGCGCCCACAAATTCACATGCAAATTGTCTTTGGTTTGTGCCATGAGTTTAATAGAGCGGCCATCTGCACATTCAAAGCTAGGACGTATAGCCTTGAATTCAAATTTTTTCAAAGTTCTATTTGTATTTCTTCTTAAGACATCAACCAACAGCGTGGCTATCAGCGGTCCGTGCACCACCAAACCAGGATAGCCCTCTTGTTGTGTGACATAAGACCGATCGTAGTGAATGCGATGGCCATTGAAAGTCAGTGCCGAGTATCTGAAAAGCAAAACGTCATCAGGCACAACTTCTCGCTGCCAAAGTGCAAGGCCGGGCTCTAGTCCTTTTGAAGCTAGAACTGGCTGAGCAGCCACTTCATTGGCAAGCGGCGCCGACTTGTAAACAATGTCGTGCTCTTCACTCAAACACAATTGAGCGCCATTGCGCAATTCGTGAAGCACCTTCACAAAGACCAAGTCGCCACTCTTTCCCACTTTGTGCTGCACCGATTGAACGCTGGAGGTGCGCGCAATGGTGTCGCCTACACAAATAGGAGAGTGCCATTCAAAACGACTGCCTGCCCACATTCTTCGGGGCAAAGGCACAGGCGGCAAGAAGCCACCTTTTGCAGCATGCCCGTCGAGCCCAAGCTCGCTTTGCTGTGTGTGCGGCAAAAAATACAGCCAATGCCATAAAGGGGGCAGTGCATCGCCCAACTTTGGCTCTGGGTCGTTGCGGTCAAGCGTGGCACTGAGGCCGCGCATGGGGGCCATGGTGATTTGGTCAGTCAAGGTCTGCGAACGACCCACCCAAGTTTGTAAATTTGACAGTATTTCAGGGCTCAATGGTTTACCTTGATGGATGTGCTTTGAATTTGAGTTAAAAATATAACATCCTCAGCCTCGAATCTCATTCAAAACGCCAAATGATTGACCATCTAGACCACTTAGTTTTGACGACTGCCAATGAAACCGCATGCGTAGACTTTTACACCCGAATCATGGGCATGAGTTTGGAGAGCTTTGTGGGTGGCACACCACCCGTTACTCGAAAAGCCTTTAAGTATGGCAATCAAAAGATTAACTTGCATGTGAAGGGCAAAGAGTTTGACCCCAAGGCGCACTTGCCAGTGCCAGGCTCGCTAGACCTTTGCTTTATTGCTTCAGTGCCGCTTGAGCAAGTGATTGCCAAGTTAAATGCAGAGGCTTGGCCTATTTTGGAAGGGCCCGTTGTGCGCACGGGCGCCACACAAAAAATCAGGTCGGTCTACGTTCGAGATCCCGACCTGAATTTAATTGAAATATCTGAATTGGCCTAAGCTTAGTCAGCGTAGACGCCAGCAGATCGAATGACGGGGCCCCACTTGCCAATTTCAGACTGAAGCCAAGTGCGAAGACCTTCTGGTGTCTGCTTGGAGTCAGGCACAATTTCTGCGCCCAAGTCTGCCATGCGAGTCACAAAGGCTTGATCTTTCAAAGCGGTTCTAACGGCAGAACCAAATTTTTCAATGTTGGCTGCGGGTGTGCCTTTAGGGGCATAAATACCGTGCCACACAATGACTTCAAAATCTTTCAGACCGCCTTCAGTCAGGGTGGGTGCATCTGGCAAAGCACGAATGCGCTGCTTGGTGGTCACGCCATACAAATTGACGGTGCCTGCCTTGATGTGTGATGTGGTTTGCGTGGTTTGGTCACACAAAATATCGACCTGACCGCCCAACAACGCATTCAGCGCGGGTGCAGTACCAGAAAACGGCACGGTAGTGAGATCGACACCCCAGGCCTGCTGCAGCAACATGCCGCACAAATGAGAGACCGCGCCCAAACCGGCATTGGCCAGATTGATTTTTTTGGCATTGGCTTTGACGTAGGCCGTTAACTCTTGCATGTTTTTGGCAGGCAAATCTTTTCGACCAATCAGGGTCATGGGCACGTCCACCGCCTGGCTGACATACTCAAAGTCAGTCATGGGGTTGAAGGCCATTTTTCTATACAGCGCTGGGGCCGTTGACATGCCGTTGTGATGGATCAGAAAGGTATAGCCATCGGGTGCAGCCTTGGACACAAAGCCACCGGCCAAAGTGCCGCCAGCGCCCGGCTTGTTTTCAACCACCACGGTTTGGCCTAAGGTTCTGCTCATGTTGGCAGCCAGTGTGCGCGCCACAATGTCTGTAGGTCCCCCAGCGGCAAAGGGCACCACCAAGCTGATAGTTTTGGTGGGGTAGCCTTGGGCCGATGCACCGAAGGGCACTGTTAGGATGGCAAGGCTAGTGATAACTGCGGAAACTAATTTCATTTTGCGGGCTTTCAAGTGGGTAGAACTCAGACATGGAATGATAGACACTCACTTTTGAGTGTGCAATCCAATAACAGTCTGTCCAAATTGCGGTTTACCCTAAGAAGGGTGCTGACAACTGAAGTCACTCAGTGGGCGTTGCTGCCCATTGCTTCAATGGGAGGACGGCGCAGATGCCACTGCGTCGCTGCTTGAAACGCGCTACCGGCGCGCACCAACAAGCCTTCATTCAAATGCGCTGATACCAACTGCGCCGCTAACGGCAAGCCTGCAGCTGTCTCCCCCGCGGGAAAGGTCAGGGTAGGGTGCCCCGATAGATCGGTGGGAGCGGTGTAGCGAGACAAGCGTCTGCGATGCCCCGGGTCTTTGCGCATATTCGCAATGCGTTCTGTGCTGGGTGCGGCAAACGGCATGGCGGGCATCAAGATCAAATCGACTTGCATCAGCACTGCGTTCAATTGTCCAGTGTGCGTGGCACGCTGTAACAGAATGCGTTGATAGTCGGTGGCCGACAGTTTGTTGCCTATGTCTAGCAAGCCTGCCAGCATGGGCCCATATTCTGTGCGTCGCGATGGAAACGTGCTGGTGTGTGCCACCGCCGCCTCTATAGCGCAGTGTGGCACCCAGTTTTCTATCAGTTCACCTACATCGGGCATGGTCACGGGCACGATTTGCGCGCCCAATTTTTCGAGCACCGCAAGGGTTTGCTTAACTGATTCCGCAATCTCGGGCTCTACATCGTTCAAGGCATAGGCCGCATCCCAACCGATGCGCAAGCCGGCCAAGCTTTCTTTGTGACCTGCTGAATAATCGGGCACCGGAGCTTGCAGCGCTGTGGGGTCCAAGGGGTCTGCGCCCGCCAACACGCCCAACATCAAGCCGCAATCTAAAGCTGTGCGGCACATGGGCCCAACATGGTCCAGCGATGCTGCCAACTCAAACACGCCATAACGTGAAACCCGGCCCCACGTGGGTTTGAGCCCTGTTACGCCACAAGCGGCAGAAGGAAAACGTATCGAGCCGCCTGTGTCTGTTCCGATTGAACCAAAACACAGACCTGCGGCCGTGGCCACGCCCGAACCGCTAGAGGACACCCCCGTCCAGCCGGAGGCTTCCCATGGATTGACCGGCACGACAGTGAGCGGATGGTGACCTGAAAACGCACTCTCGGTCATTTGCAATTTGCCGAGCAGCACGGCACCTGCATCGCGCAAGCGTTTCACCACGGTGGCGTCTTGGTCTGGCACAAAGTCTTTGTAAATTTGCATGCCTGCAGCTGTTGGAATGCCGGCCGTCCAACACAGGTCTTTGACTGCAATGGGCACACCATGCAAAGGCCCCAGCGCCTGTCCTTGCGCTTGGCGTTGGTCGGCAGCGCGGGCTTGGGTCAAGGCCAACTCAGAGGTGACGCGGGCATAGGCGTGCAGTTTTGGATCTAAGCGGTCAATGCGTCGCAGTTGAGCTTGTGTCACTTGCTCTGCACTGAGCACGCGCTCGCGAATGAGCCTGGCTACTGTGCTCAGGTCTAGCCAAGCTATTTCGTCATCGGTCATCTAGCGTCCTTGATGGTGGGAAGATGCAATGCTTGGCCAGACTCTCAGTCAATCTACTTTGGCACCTGAGCGCCGAACCACCTCGCCCAACCTTGGTATGTCTGTGGCGATCAAGGCTGCCAATTCTTCAGACTTGCCGCCACCTGGCTCAAGTCCCATTTCAGCCAGGCGCTTGGCGTTTTCGGGTTGCTTCAAGATTTCTGCGACATCGCGCTGCAAGCGGCTCACGATGGCAGGCGGCGTGCCTGCTGGTGCAAACATGGCTTGCCAAGAACTTAACTCAAAACCGTCAAGACCGGCTTCTTGCAAGGTTGGCAATTCAGGTGCTGCCTTAGAACGCTTGGCAGACGTCACGGCCAGACCAATCAGTTTTTTGCCTGTGACTTGGGGGATGGCTGTGTTGCTGTTTTCAAAGCTGATTTGAATGGTGCCTCCCAACAAGTCGGCCATCATGGGGCCGCTGCCGCGGTAGGGTACATGCTGCATTTGCGTGCCTGTGGCCAGCTTGAACATCTCGCCAGAAATATGCTGCGATGTGCCATTGCCTGCCGAGCCAAAAGAGTATTTGTTGGGATTGGCTTTGAGCAAGGCGATGAGTTCGGGTACTGTTTTGACGTTGAGCGATGGGTGAACCACGAGCACGTTGGGCAGAGCGGCCAGCAAGGTGACGGGTGCAAAATCTTTGCTAGGGTCATAGGGCAGTTTGGGATAAAGCGCCACATTGAGAGCGTGCGAGCTGATGGTGCCACCGCCCAGGGTGTAGCCATCGGGCTTGGATTTGGCCAGCTCAGCAGACCCCACAGATCCGCCTTGTCCGGCTTTGTTGTCTACCACCACAGATTGGTTCAGTGACTTAGACAAGCCCTGTGCCACCATGCGCCCCAACATGTCGGTGGCGCCACCAGGGGCAAAGGGCACGATGTAGCGAATGGGTTTGTTAGGCCAATCCTGCGCCAAGGCGACTGGAATTTGGACAAGCGAGAGAGCTAGCAGTGATCTGAGTAGCAAATTAGCGTTAAGCATGAATGTCTCCAAACCGGGTTGATCAAGACATTCAACTATGCACTTTGCTCTTTAAGAACCGTACGGTGGAAACCCTGCATTAAAAAATAATTGGGGTCAGAGCAACATTAATTTCCAATCAAAAGGGGAAGAGGCTAATGGGGGCTTCCTCATGGTGGAGTACCACAAATCGTCAGCCCCCATTAGCCTCTTCCCCTTTTGATTGACCAAATTAATGTTGATCTGACCCCAATTATTTCAGCGACATTCCTAGCTCTTTTAGGATTTTTTCTGTGTGTTCGCCCAATGTTGGAATGGGGTCCATTCGATAGTCAAAAGATGTTTGGCGTCCTGGAGGTAGCAAGGCTGGCAAATCGCCGGACGAAGAGGGCACGTTCACCCAACGATCTCGTGCTTTCAGTTGAGGGTGGGCCCACAAATCTGCCATGGTGTTCATTCTTGCGTTGGCAATTTGCGCTGTCTCTAAACGTTCAATCACCTGTTGAACGGTTAAATTTGAAAACACTTCCAAGATGAGGGCTTCCAAGGCTTGTCGATGTTCATTGCGCTTGGCATTGCTCTCGAACCTTGGATCTTGAGTTAGGTTCTCTTGCAGCATCACATGCTTGCAAAACAAGACCCATTCACGTTCGTTTTGCAAACCCAGCATCACAGTGCCCTGGTCTTCGGGGCTTGCAAGAGTTTGAGGGTCTAGTGCGCCGCCTGCTGCGAAGGGACCGTAGGGGTAAATGGTGGCGTGCGATGCGGCACTGCGAGGCGGGGGCGATGCACCGTCCATGGCGTAGTACATGGGAAACCCCATCCACTCAGTGAGGGACTCCAACATGGACACATCAATGTGCGAGCCTTCGCCTGTTTTGTCTCGGTGAATGATGGCGGACAAAATATTGGTGTAGGCGTACATGCCCGCTGCAATGTCGGCAATGGAGTTGCCGCTTTTGCTGGGGCTGTCGGGTGTGCCTGTAACGCTTAAATATCCTGCTTCACTTTGAATCAGCAAGTCGTAGGCTTTTTTATCGCG
>CALCBL010000107.1 GCA_937897495.1 uncultured Burkholderiales bacterium | reverse complement strand
TGCGACAAAGAGCCACTGGCAAAGAATGCAACCTTGCCATCGTAATGTTGCTCTACCGCGCGCCTCATGGCCCAACCCAACTGCGCGCTTTCGGCCAATGAGTGCACCATGCACAACGCAGAAACAGAGATCACTTTGTAGTGCCTGTCTGCGTTCATGTACCGCATGGGCACCAGGGTGCCGTATTCCAAGGCCAAACTGGTGTGCTCGTGCGCCAAAGTGGTCACGCCTGCTTCATTGCAGGCCTTGGCCAAAATGTGTCCGAGCTGCGGATTGCCATCGTATTCGTAGGGCATGTTGCTGATGAAGTGCGGCAATTCGTTGCTGGTGTAGTTGCCTTTGAAATGCACCGCATTGTTCAGGTGGTACGCCGAGTTCACCAACCAGTGCGTGTCAAACACCACGATGGTGTCAACGCCTAAAGCACGACAGCGTCTGTCAATTTCGTGATGACCATCAATTGCCGCTTGTCGGGTGCCTTTTTGCGGCCCGTCCAGCTCGCTCAAATACATGGACGGCACGTGCGTGATTTTGGCAGCGAGTGAAACTTGTCCCATGCTCAAACTCCCCAATGTGGAATGTGGTGCGAACCCATCGACACCGCCACGTTTTTGGGTTCGCAAAATACTTCATAACTCCAGGTACCGCCTTCGCGGCCGGTGCCACTGGCCTTGGTACCACCAAAAGGTTGGCGCAAATCGCGCACGTTTTGGCTGTTCACAAAACACATGCCGGCTTCAACAGCAGCCGCCACGCGGTGCGCACGGCCAATGTTTTCGGTCCAAACATAGCTAGACAAACCATATTGAATGTCGTTGGCCAATTCAATGGCGTGTGCTTCATCGCGGAATGGAATCAAGCAAGCCACAGGTCCGAAGATTTCGTCTTGCGCAATCTTCATGCGGTTGTCGACGTCGGCAAACACGGTGGGCCAAACGAAGTTGCCTTTCTTCACGCGTTCAGAAAGTTCAGGCGCGTAAGAAGGTTTGTCCAAGCCACCACACAAAAGGGTAGCGCCCTCTTTTGGGCCAAGCTCAATATAGCTTCTCACTTTGGCCAAATGCGCTTGGCTGATCATGGGGCCCACGATGGTGTTTTCATCAAGGGGGTCGCCCACTGAAATGCGTTTCGCGCGCTCTGTGAACTTCTGCACAAAGTCGGCATAGATACTTTGCTGCACCAAGATGCGACTGCCCGCTGTGCAGCGTTCACCGTTGTTGCTGAAAATCATGAACACCGCCGCGTCCAATGCGCGAGGTAAGTCGGCATCTTCAAAAATCACAAAAGGTGATTTGCCGCCCAACTCCATGCTGAATTTTTTGAGACCGGCACTTTGCACAATGCGGTTGCCAGTGGCGGTAGAGCCGGTGAAAGAAATGGCGCGCACATCGGGGTGCGACACCAACGGCTCGCCGGCCTCTTTGCCATAGCCGTGCACTAAATTTAAAACGCCAGGTGGTACGCCGGCTTCTAGCGCCAGCTCACCCAAACGCGCTGCCGACATGGGCGACAACTCACTCATTTTTAAAACGGCTGTGTTGCCAAAAGCCAAGCACGGCGCCACCTTCCATGTGGCCGTCATGAAGGGCACATTCCAAGGGCTGATCAAGGCGCAAACACCTACTGGATGAAACAGGGTGTAGTTCAAGTGGGTGGGTGTGGGGTACGTGTGGCCATCCACACGCGTGCACATTTCTGCGAAGTAAGAAAAATTGTCAGCGGCACGCGGCACCAACTGCTTGCCCGTTTGTGAAATGGTTTGACCGCAGTCGCGGGTTTCTGTTTGGGCAATGTCTGGCACGTGTTGGGCAATGAGTTCCCCCAACTTGCGCATGATCTTGGCGCGATCTGTGGCGGGTGTGGCGGCCCATTTGGGAAAGGCGGCTTTGGCTGCGGCCACCGCTTGATTGACTTCATTCAAGCCGCCAGATGACACCTCTGCCAAAACCTCTTGTGTGGCGGGGTCGCGGGTTTCAAAAGTCTCAGCGCTCGCAACTGAGCGTCCGTCGATTAAATGATCTATGCGCATTTTTTATTCCTAATTTCTGATCTATTGCTTGCGGTTTTTGGCGCAGAGACTATTCACTTAAGGTGTTGGTCAAATCGCCAACGCCTTCAATGCTGGTGACAATCACATCGCCGACTTCACAATTCACCACGCCATCGGGTGTGCCTGTCAAAATCAAATCGCCTGGTTGCAAAGTCATGAACGCGCTGAAGTACTCAATCAAAGTGGGCACATCAAAAATCATGTCGCGCGTGTGGCCGCTCTGTGTGATCTTGCCATTCACGGTGGTTTGCAAACTCAAATTCATCGGACTGCCGTAGATGTCGTGAATGTCTTTGGCATCGACCAACCAAGGGCCAATGGGCGTGCAGGTGTCGCGGTTCTTGACACGGAAGTTGGGTCGGTACCAGTTTTCTAAATAGTCGCGAATGGCGTAATCGTTGGCCACGGTGTAGCCACCCACGTAGTCGTAAGCGTTTTCTTTTTTCACATGCTTGGCCGTGCGGCCAATGACCACGGCCAGCTCACATTCGTAGTGCATGTGCGTGGCGTCTTTGGGTCTGCGTGTGAGCGCTTTGTGACCGATGAGCGCGCCTTCACCTTTGACAAACACCAAAGGCTCTTCGGGTGCTTTGAAAGCCAATTCTTTGGCATGGTCAGCGTAGTTCAAGCCCAAAGCCAAAATGGTTCTGGCTTGTGGCACGGGCGCCAAGGGCGGCAACCAAACCACCTCGTCAAACTTCAAGCGTTTGCCAGCCCAAGGGCTGCGTGTGAGCAATAACTCGCCATTTGACTCAACGGCCTCGTGCACGGCGCCAGCCCAAGCAATGCGTGCGTGTTTCATGCTGCCACTCCTACAAACTCGTTGACCAAGCTTTCAAAGCCAGGAGCCGAAATTTCCACCACATCGCCCACTTTGGCGCGCGGCCGCTTGCCATCCGGCAGGCAATCACTGCCCAACAAAAGCACATCGCCTTCTTGAAAAGTCATGAATTCTGAAATGTCAGCAAGCAGTTTTTGCGATGCGCGCACGGTGTCTGCATAGTTCACGCTTTGCACTGTTTGACCATTCACTTTGACAGTGAGCACCACCGCATCGGTTTGAACTTCTGCAACTGATTTGGCCTGCGCACCCACGCCCAAAAAACCATCGACACATTTGAATTTGACGGGCGGCCTGTAATAGCTCTCATGTGGAATAGACACATCGTTGACCAACACACAAGCCACCACACTGGCATTTGCGCCAAAGACCCACGCCAAATTAGCGCCCACATCGACTTCAGACACATTCGAAGGTATGACGATGTTGTCGCCCGAAGCGGTGAAGGTGTTGGCCGTTTTGATGAACAACACGGGCACTTTGGGTGCGCCTTTGTAAGGCGCCTCGGACATTTGCGGGGCTCTGAGGTCCCACTCTCTTTTGAAATTGAGCAGCGCGCCGTAGACGGTGCCAATCGGCCAATAAGGCTTCAAATTGTTTTGCATGGTGATGCCATCTCTTCTGAATTCAATTCGGTACTCAAAGTTTCCAGTTGAATCACTGCGTCTAGCAATTGATACAACTGGGCTAATTTCTGTTTGCCCAATTCACTTTCCATAAAGGCGTAATGCGCCTCGATGGCCTCTGACAGTTGGGCCACCTTGCGGAGGCCCAAGGCGGTGGCGCGAACCACGGTTCTGCGCGCATCTTGCGGGCAACTACTGCGCTCAATCAAACCATCCCTGGCCATCCGAGTCAGCACGCCCGTCAAACTCGGGCCTAACAAAAAAGCCTCGCGTGCCACGCGGCCTGTTTCCACACCTTCGGCGCAGTGGGCGTTTTCACCCAACACGCGCAACACACGCCATTGCTGATCAGACAGGCCATGCTCTCTGAGGCTAGGCCGCGTGTGCGTCATAACCGCCTCGCGTGCTTGAAGCAGCAGCCTAGGTAAGTTGCGGTGGACGAAAGCTTGTGTTTTCATGGCAATGGTATTTATTTAACATGTTAAATGAATTTTAGGCTTCTGGGAAATCGGGTAAACCCGCTTTTTTCAAACACCTTCGTCTTAGCGCCTCATGTGGTGAGCTTCAAGCCAGTGAATAATTGCGACATGAACGCATCTTTTTTTGACAAGCACAGCATCCGATTGATTCAAGCGCCTATGGCCGGTTCTCAAAACCACCGGCTGGCTGCCGCCGTCTTCTTGGCGGGCGGCTTGGGCAGTATTCCTGCGGCCATGCTCACAACCGAGCAACTGCAAACTGAACTCAGCGCATTTGAAGATGCCATTGCCTCACTCACAGACATCCCCCTTCAGTGGGGCGGATGCTTGCCCGTGAACGTCAACTTTTTCTGCCACACCCCGCCCACCGAACAACTTGAAAAAGAAGCTGCTTGGCGCCAGCAACTCACGCCGCTTTATCAAGCCCACGGCATAGATCCTCAGTCGGTCGGCTCAGGCCCTGGCCGCGCACCGTTCAGCGAAGAAAGTTTGAAGCTGATGGGCCAATTCAAACCTGCCGTGGTCAGCTTTCACTTTGGTCTTCCCAAAGCGGAATGGGTTCAGCAGCTCAAGTCATGGGGCATTCAAATTTGGTCTTCTGCCACCACTGTTCAAGAAGCGCAATGGCTGGAACAAGAGGGCGTCGACGCCGTCATTGCCCAAGGCCTCGAAGCGGGCGGCCATCGCGGCATGTTTCTCTCAGAAGATCTGAGCACGCAAATGGGCTGTTTGGCGCTGCTGCCTCAAATTTGCAAAGCAGTGAAGTTGCCCGTGATTGCGGCGGGCGGTATTTCCACTGCAGCTGCCGTCAGCGCAGCCAAGGCACTGGGCGCCAACGCAGTTCAAGTGGGCACCGCTTTTTTAACCAGCCACGAAGCCACCACCAGCGCATTGCATCGCCAAGCCCTCATGTCAGACGCAGCAAAGCACACCGCTTTAACCAACCTGTTCAGTGGCAGGCCCGCTCGCGGCATTGTGAACAAATTCATGCGCGACTTTGGTCCCCTCAACCCAGAGGCCCCCGCCTTTCCACTGGCCACTTCGGCCGTCGCGCCTTTGCGCGCTGCTGCAGAGGCCAAAGGCCAGAGCGACTATTCGCCCTTGTGGTCTGGCCAAAACGCATCCGATTGCCAAGCCTTGCCTGCCGCCGACATCGCTCACAAACTCTTGCAAGGCTGGACTTAAGGTGGCTTGTTTTTCATTTGGCAACAGCTCAGTGTTAGGCTTGCGACATGGCCAAAGATAAAAGCATTTTCACTTGCACCGATTGCGGCGGCACCACCCCTCGCTGGTTAGGTAAGTGCCCCGCGTGCGGTGCCTGGAACACGCTCATTGAAAGCACCGTCGATTCAAGCGGCAGCTCAAAAAACAGATACACCAGCCAATTTCAGGCCTTGGCCAAAACCTCCGAGCTCACCAAGCTGGGCGACATCGAAGCCACCGACATCGATCGCACCGCCACTGGTTTGGAAGAACTCGATCGCGCTTTAGGCGGCGGTGTGGTGGAAGGCGGCGTGGTTTTAATTGGCGGCGATCCTGGCATCGGCAAATCCACCCTGCTGCTCCAAGCCCTCGATGCTTTGCAACGCAAAGGCATGAACACGCTGTACGTCACCGGTGAAGAAAGCGGCGCGCAAGTGGCGCTGCGCTCCAGACGCCTTGGCCTAGACAACAGCCAGGTTCAGGTTTTGGCCGAAATTCAACTGGAAAAAATACTGGCCACCCTGCAAACCGAGCGACCCAACATTGCAGTCATTGACTCCATTCAAACGGTGTACTCCGACCAACTCACCTCGGCCCCAGGCTCGGTGGCGCAAGTTCGCGAGTGTGCTGCCCACCTCACGCGCGCCGCCAAAGCGACCGGCACCGCCATTGTCTTGGTGGGCCACGTCACCAAAGAAGGTGCCTTGGCGGGCCCGCGTGTTTTGGAGCACATGGTTGACACCGTCTTGTACTTTGAAGGCGATACGCACAGCAGCTTTAGGTTGATCAGGGCCATCAAGAACCGCTTTGGTGCCGTCAACGAGATTGGCGTATTTGCCATGACCGAAAAAGGCCTGAAGGGCGTTTCAAACCCCAGCGCCATCTTTTTGTCGCAACACGAAGAGCCTGTGGCGGGCAGTTGCGTCATGGTCACCTTGGAGGGCACACGGCCCCTTTTGGTCGAAATTCAAGCGCTGGTCGACAGCGGCGGGCCCAGCCCGCGCAGGTTGTCTGTGGGCCTAGAAAGAGACCGTTTGGCCATGTTGTTGGCGGTCTTGCACAGGCACGCAGGGGTGGCTTGCATGGACCAAGATGTGTTCGTCAATGCGGTGGGCGGCGTTCGAATCAGTGAACCTGCAGCTGATCTGGCAGTAATGTTAGCAATCACTTCATCACTTCGTGGCAAGCCTTTGCCCAAGGGTTTCATTGCCTTTGGCGAGGTCGGCTTGGCGGGCGAAGTGCGGCCCGCACCCCGCGGTCAAGAGCGGCTCAAAGAAGCTGCCAAGTTGGGTTTTACGGTGGCTGTGGTGCCCAAAGCCAACGCGCCCAAAAAGAACGACAAAAACTTTGAAGGCCTCACCATTTATCCGGTTGACCGCATTGAAGACGCCATGAACTGTGTGCGGGGACTTTAAGATCCCGCCATGAACTTTTCAAGAATACTGATCCCGATCGGGGTGATTGCCTTTGTCGCGGGTGCCTGGCACCAGTACAAATGGCCGGGCGTGGCAGTGTCGACTGGCGCCGTCGTCATGTGGATTTTGTTGCATTTCACGCGCATGGTCACCGTCTTAAGCCGGGCCTCCAACAGGCCTGTAGGGCATGTCAGTAGCGCTGTCATGCTCAATGCCAAACTCAAAAAAGGTGTCAACCTGATGCACGTCATTGCCATGACCAAGTCTTTGGGCGTGCGATTGTCTGAAGAAAACGCCCAGCCCGAGATCTTCAAATGGACCGATTCAGGTGACTCATTTGTCATTTGCACGTTCAAAGCTGGCAAGCTTCAGACTTGGGACATGACTCGGCCCCAAGTGGCAGAAACCGAAGAATCCACTGCTTCTTCCTAAGACCCGCTTAAAGTCAGGGCAGTCAGGGAAATCAGGCCGATAAGGCTCTTAAAATAAACGCTTTGCGAAACTGGCAACAAAGGACACAACAATGAGCACCGCAACACCCTCAATGGAAGACCGTGACGGCAAAATTTGGATGGACGGCAAGATGGTCGAATGGCGCGACGCCAAGATCCACGTCTTAACCCACACCCTGCACTACGGCTGCGGCGCCTTTGAAGGTGTTCGCGCCTACAAAACCCCCAATGGCACGGCCATTTTCCGTTTGCACGAGCACACCGACCGCCTTTTTAACAGCGCCAAAATTTTGCGCATGAAGTTGCCCTTCACCAAAGAAGAAGTCAGCGAAGCGCAAAAAGCAGTGGTGAAAGCAAACAATTTGGAAAGCGGTTACATCCGCCCTCTGACTTGGATTGGTTCCGAAAAGTTGGGTGTCAGCCCCAAAGGCAACACCATCCACCTGATGGTGGCCGCATGGACTTGGGGCGCTTACTTGGGCGAAGAGGGCTTGAAGCGCGGCATTCGTGTCAAAACCTCCAGCTTCACGCGCCATCACGTCAACATCACCATGACGCAAGCCAAAGCCGTGAGCAACTACACCAACTCCATTTTGGCCAACATGGAAGCCGTCGATGAAGGCTACGACGAAGCGCTGTTGCTCGACCCCTCCGGCTTCGTGTCAGAAGGTGCTGGCGAAAACATTTTTGTCATCAAAGACGGTGTGATCTACACCCCCGATTTGTCGGCTGGCGCCTTGAACGGCATCACACGCAACACGGTGTTTCACATTGCCAAAGACTTAGGCTTAGAGATTGTTCAAAAGCGCATCACACGCGATGAAGTTTACATCTGCGACGAAGCCTTCTTCACAGGCACTGCCGCTGAAGTCACGCCCATTCGCGAACTTGACCGCATTGAAATTGGTGCCGGCAGCCGCGGCCCCATCACTGAAAAAATTCAGACAGGTTTCTTTGACATCGTGAACGGCAAGAACCCCAAATACGCTCACTGGTTGACGCACGTTTAATTCAAAGAAGGATCTTGCTCATGAGCCAAGCTGTTGAACTTCTGGCCAAAGATTTAAACCCACAAGGTGGTGTTTTTTGCCCCAGCCCCAAGGCTGACATGAAAGTCTGGAACTCGCACCCCAAGGTTTACTTGGACGTGGCCCGTGAGGGCCATGCCAAGTGTCCCTACTGCGGCACGGTGTACCAACTGAAAGCGGGCGAAACAGTCGGTCACGGCCACTGATTCAACCCACTCCTTCATGGCGGTGCCCACGCTGACCATTGCGGTCTTGACCAAAAACGAGGCCCACCGCATCGAGGCATGTTTGGCCAGCGCAGCGTTTGCCGATCAGGTCTTGGTGGTCGACAGCGGAAGCACCGACAGCACCGTGGCTTTGTGCCATCAATCGGGTGCTGATGTTTTTGAATACCCCGATTGGCAAGGCTTTGCGGTGCAACGCAATCGGCTCATTGCCCATGCCCGCGGCGATTACATCTTTTTCTTAGATGCAGACGAGCTCATCACGCCAGCGTTTCAAAAAGAACTTCAAGCCATTGTTATGTCCAACGCCAAAGCCGTTTGGCAAATTCGGTGGCGCATGGTGGCGTATGGGCACGAGCTCAAATACTACATCTCTCGCTCCAAAGTGGAGCGACTTTTTAGGCGCGACATGCTGAAAGAATATGTGGGCGCCGTACACGAGCAAGCCATTTTGCACAACGAGCAGGCAGGCATGCCCACGCCGCGCAAAGTGATGGCAGCCAAGCTGCTTCACCACTCGCGCGAAACGGTGCGAGGCAGTTTAGAAAAACTCACGCAATACGTCATGTTGGGCGCTAGCAAACGCGCGCAAGCGGGCAAAAGTGGCGGTGTTCTGCGCGGCTTGGCCTCTGGCCTCGCCATGTTCTTGCGACTGTATATTTTTCGCTTGGGATTTTTGTGTGGGGGTGCAGGCTTTTTGTATTGCCTGTTTGTAGCCTTAGAGGCTTTCTTTCGCTACGCCGCCTTGCACTATGACAAAGACCATCTAAGCAATGACGTGGGCCGCGCTTAAAGCATTCAGCGCTCGTTAAATTCCGCCTCTTGGTCTACAGGGATTGGCTGAAAATGCCAGGCTAGGGCCACCAAAATTAACACAGGCATGCCCAACAGTGCGGTGGCATTGAAGAAGTCGGCATAGCCATGCGCATTGACAAAGTCTCCCGAGAAGCCGGCAATGAATTTAGGCAAGAGCAGCATCATGGAGCTGAGCAAGGCATATTGTGTGGCCGAGTATTGGATGTTGGTCAAAGAGGACAAGTAGGCAATGAAGGCCGCTGAAGCAATGCCACTGGCCAAGTTGTCAGCCGAGATAACCGCAATCAATGCGTGCACATCGTGGCCATGTCCCGCCAACCATGCAAACAACAGGTTGCTCAAGGCACTGAGCAAGGCACCTACCATCAAAATGCGCATCACCCCCCAGCGCATGGCCATGACACCGCCTACAAACGCGCCCAACAGTGTCATGATCACACCATACACTTTGGTGACGCTGGCCACCTCGGCTTTGGTGTAACCCATGTCGACATAAAACGGATTGGCCATGATGCCCATGACCACATCGCTGATGCGGTAGACCG
>CALCBL010000106.1 GCA_937897495.1 uncultured Burkholderiales bacterium | reverse complement strand
CCCATGGGCTCACTTGGATATTGCTGGCACAGCTTGGAAAGGCGGGGCTTCCAAAGGCTCTACAGGCAGGCCCGTTGGCTTGTTGCTGCATTTCTTGCTTGCTCAACAACCGTCGAATGCAAAAGCATCTGCGAAAAAGACGGTTCCTTCAGCGAAATAGTTCTGGAATCTGTTCAAGATTGAGATTGCATGCCCATGACGCAAGTTGATTTTCATTTCAATGCGCCTGACAAACTGCCTTATGTTTGCCGCTTGTTGCGCAAGGCCAGCGGCCAGGGCCGCAGGGTCGGTGTGTTGGCAGATCAAGAAACGTCGCACTTGTTGAATCAATTGTTATGGAATCTCAATGGATCTGACTTTGTGACGCATTGCTTGTTGGCCGATTCTCCCAACATGGTTGAACATTCGAGCGTCATCTTTGGTTCCATCTGGGAGGACTTGACCGCTCTTCAGCAACTGGATGTTTTCCTCAATTTAAACGATTCGCCCCCCCCCAATTTGGAGGGCATTGAGCGTTTAATCGAAGTGGTTGGCCCGGAAGAAAGCGATAAATCAAGCGCCAGGCAGCGCTGGAAACATTATTCGCAACTCGGATTTCAGATCAATCGATTCGATTTGACCTCGGCAAAGCCCAATTAGTCTTGGCTTTTGCCCTTTTTTTTGGTCTGTTAACGATCAAGCCCCTTTAATGTGTTCCAAATTTGCGTTATCGTTACGGCTTGCTTAATTGAAGCAAAACCTCATTATTCCGGAGTTATTCATGAAATTGTCTTCTCTTAAGACCCCTCTCACAGCGGTTGCAGTGGCCGCAGTTGTTTTGACACTCGTTGCCTGTGGCAAAAAAGATGGTGGCGCTCAAGTCATCAAAATTGGTCACGTTGGACCTACCAGCGGTGCCATTGCCCACTTGGGCAAGGACAACGAAAATGGCGCCAAGATGGCCATTGAAGAACTGAATGCGGCGGGCATCAAAATTGGTGACAAAGTTGTCAAGTTCGAATTGTTGGCTGAAGACGATGCTGCCGATCCAAAACAAGGCACTGCTGCTGCCCAAAAATTGGTAGATGCCAAAGTTCAGGGCGTGATCGGCCACTTGAATTCAGGTACCACCATTCCAGCTTCACAGCTTTACAACGCTGCTGGCATTCCCCAAATTTCTCCTTCAGCCACCAATCCTAAATACACACGCCAAGGTTACGCCGGTGCTTTCCGCGTTGTGGCTGATGACGTTCACTTGGGCGGCACATTGGGCAAATACGCTGTTGAAACACTCAAGGGCAAGAGCATTGCCGTGATTGATGACCGTACAGCGTATGGCCAAGGTGTGGCCGAAGAATTTGAAAAAGCTGTTAAAGCCGCCGGTGGCAATTTGGTTGGCCATGAGTTCACAACCGACAAGTCTTCTGACTTCAACGCTATTTTGACCACCCTCAAGGGCAAGAAGCCAGACATCATTTTCTTTGGCGGCATGGATGCTGTAGCAGGCCCTATGCTCAAGCAAATGAAGCAGCTGGGTATTTCAGCCAAATTCATGGGCGGTGATGGCATCTGTACGGCCGAGTTGGCCAAGTTGGCAGCTGAAGGCATGGCAGACGAAAACGTCTTCTGCGCTGAAGCGGGTGGCGTTGAAGGTGAACAAAAAGCAGGCATGGAAAAATTCCGTACTGACTTTAAAGCCAAGTACAACGCTGAAGTGCAAGTCTATGCACCTTATGTCTATGACGCAGTCAAAGTCATGGTTCAAGCCATGGTCACTGCGGGTTCTTCAGACCCAGCTAAGTACTTGCCTGCTTTGAAGTCCATCAACTACAAAGGTGTGACCGGCAACATCGCGTTTGACGAAAAGGGCGACATCAAAAATGGCGCTTTGACTTTGTTCACTTACAAAGCCGGTAAGCGCGAGCAAATTGCTGTGGTTCGTTAATCACACTTGCTTGAATCAAAAAACCCCGCTTTGCGGGGTTTTTTGTTTGAATAAATCAGTTAAGTCCACGCTTGGTTAAAAGTGGCGCCACCGTTGGCTCCCTGCCTCTGAATGCAATGTAGGCCTGCATGGGGTCTTGGCGATTACCGGCTGAGTAAATATGCTCATACAGTTTTTGCGCAGGTTCTTTGGCAAAGATATCGCCAGCTTCTATGAATGCATCGAAACCATCTGCGTCCAAGACTTCAGCCCACATGTAAACATAGTAGGCCGAGGCATAACTGTTAGACGAAAACAAATGTGAGAAGTGTGGCAACCTGTGCCGCATGCCAATGGCCGGTGGCATTTGAATGCTTTCAAGCGTCTTTGACTCAAACTCTTGAAAGTTCAAGTGTTCGATGTCGATGGTTTCATGCAGCGCTAAATCGACCAAGGCCGATGAGACGTACTCTACGGTTGTAAAGCCTTGATTGAACGTCTGGGCAGCCAGTATTTTTTCAATCAATGTGTTGGGCATGGGCACGCCCGTTTCTGCATGCAACGCAAATTCCTTTAATATTTGCGGTTGCATGAGCCAATTTTCATAAACTTGGGATGGAAATTCAACAAAGTCTCTGAGCACACTGGTGCCTGAAAGGCGGGGAAACTTAACCTGTGACAACAGGCCGTGCAAACCATGGCCAAACTCATGAAAAAGGGTTCTGGCATCGTCTATGCTGAGCAGCGTTGGTTTTCCTTCTGGTCCCTGCGAAAAGTTGTTGTTGTTCACAACAATGGGCCGCACTTCCTGCGTGAGGTTCATCGGGTCTCGGTAGGTGCTCATCCATGCGCCAGAACGTTTGCTGCTGCGCGCAAAGTTATCGCTTAAAAACAAGCCAACATGCTTGCCATCAGCACTTGTCACTTCCCACCCCGTGACAGAGTTGTGGTACTTGGCAATGTTTTCGACCTGTTTGAAACTCACGCCGAACAAGCGGTTCGCCACATGAAACATGGCTTCCATGAGTTTGTGCAGTTGCAGGTAGGGTTTGATTTCTGCTTCGTTCAAATCAAATTTCTCTTTGCGAACGCGCTCTGTCCAGAAGTGCCAATCCCAGGCGGCAAGATCACTTAGTCCAGAAAGCATCTTCAAGTCTTTTCGCTCTTGAATGGCTCTTAATCTCGCGGGAGTCCATACGCGCATGAGCAAATCCCTGGCGTTTGCTGCGCTGCCCGCCATGGTGTCGGCCAAAGCATATTCAGAGAAATTCTGGTAACCCAAAAGGCGAGCTTGAGCCAATCGAATTTTTAAAATCTCTTTCATCACAGTTTCGTTGTTGTGAGCGCCCGGGTTTTCGCCACGTTTGCACCATGCCAGCCACATGCTTTCACGCAAGTCCCGTCGTTCTGAAAAGGTCATGAAAGGCGTGATGGACGATCTGGAAAGCGTGAAGGCATGCGCGTTGTGTTGTTCAAGGCCACGTTCTTTGGCCAACTGCTTGGCCGCACTCTTCACGAAATCTGGTAGCCCTTTGAGTTGATCGGCCTCCGTGAGAACCAAGCAGAAAGCAGCTTCATCTGCCAAAACATTTTGTGAAAATTGGGTAAAACAGCTTGCCAGCTTTTCTGAATAGTTGGCAAAGGTTTGTCTGTCTTTGTCCTTCAGATTTGCGCCTGCCCGAACAAAATCTAAGTGGTATCTTTCAATCAAGCGAATGCTCTCAGCATCTAGCCCAAGCTTTGTTCTTTCTTGATGGAGTTTGTTGATGCGTTCAAAGAGTGCTGCATTCAAAAACATGGCCGCTGAATGGGCCGCAAGCTTTGGCGACATGTCTCGCTCTATGGCTTGAATTTCAGGCGAAGTGTGTGAGGCACTTAAATTGAAGAAGAGGGCGGAGGTTTGGTTTAAAAGCTCGCCGCTGGCTTCGAGTGCAAGCAGGGTATTTTGAAAGCTTGGCGCTTGCTTTTGCGATGCAATGGCTTGTATTTCGTTTTGGTGATGGGTTAAGGCTTGGTTAAAAGCTTCGGGGAAATGTGCTGCCTGGATGTCTTCAAAGGGCGGCATTTCAAAAGGTGTAGACCACTTTTGGAGCAAAGGATTTGTCATGAGGGTAGGCCTTGTTTTGGAATGGGATCATTTCACTTTAAGGGTTTACCTGAGGCCGAGGCCGAGGCGCTCAAAATATCCCTTAAATATTGTGATTTGTGAAGAAATGAAGTCAAGTTAGATTATTCTTCAAACTTGGGCACTCTAGTGCATGTTGCCATCCCATGATTGAGGAAGATTGTGCTTTTTGTAGTTGGTCTTAAAGCGGCGCCCAATGTGCGTCCAAACATAATGAGCGCATGGCGTGCTTTTCAAAATGTCTGCCTGAGTTTGGTTTTGGCGCTGACATGTACCGCCGTGCTTGCCGCTCCCGATCCGAAGGCCAACCCAGCGGATCCTGAAAAAGTATTGCGCGTCGCTTTTCCAGTGCCTGAGACCGGCTTCGATCCGGTACGCGTGAATGACCTCTATTCAAACACCATCACTGCGGCTATTTTTCAGCCTCTTTTGACTTACGACTGGATGGCCATGCCCACTCAGATCGTGCCCAACGCCGCAGAATCCATGCCTGAGATTTCGGCCGATAACATCACTTACACCTTCAAAGTTAAAAAAGGCTTGTACTTCACACCGGATGAAGCCTTTAAAGGACAAAGGCGTGAACTCACTGCGCAAGATTTTGTCTACACCTTGCTGCGCCATGCAGACCCTAAAAATCGCAGCCCTCAAGTCTCTGACTTTGATGACAAGGTATTTGGTTTCGCCGAATCAAGAAAGAAGGCGGTGGCCAGTGGGAAGTTTGATTACGATCAAAAACACCCTGGCATTTACGCCCTTGACAGGTATACCTTGGCCATTAAGTTGGTTCAGCCAGATCGAAATTTCCTGTCGTTATTGACCAACCCTTTTGCTGGCGGAATGGCGCGCGAAGTGGTTGAGAAGTATGGCTTTGAGGGCATCATGTCCAACCCTGTTGGAACTGGACCGTACATGCTTGAAAAATGGGTTCGGGGATCCAAAATTATCCTCAAAGCCAATCCTGAATTTCCAGGCTTTGTCTGGGATTTTCAACCGCCACCTAACAAACCTGTCGAACTGCGCATTGCCAGCCAAATGCAAGGCAGAAAAATGCCTCAAATTGGCCGCATCGAGGTGAGCATCATTGAAGAGCCGCAATCGATGTGGTTGGCGTTCAGCGGCAAAGAAATTGATGCAGTTGGCGTGCCTCCCTCTTTCATTGAAAAAGCACTCACGCCCAAAAATGATTTGCTCCAAACTTGGGTGGCTCAGGGTGTCAACATGTACAGAAGTGTTGAGCCCGATATTCGCTATCAGTTCTTCAACATGAAGGACCCCGTCATTGGTGGCTATACCCCTGAAAAAATTGCACTCAGGCGCGCCATCATCATGGGTTTTGATGTGGACGAAGAGATTCGAGTGATTCGAAAAGGTCAAGCAGTGAAGGCCCAGCAAATGGTATCGCCGGTCATTGCAGGGCATGACCCCAATTACAAAAGCATTGTGAAGTTCAGCCCCTTGTCAGCCAATGCTTTGTTAGATCAATTTGGCTACAAAAAGGATGCCAAGGGCTATCGCAACATGCCAGACGGCAAACCACTTGTATTCACCATTTACTCTTCTACATCGTCCATTGATCGCGAAAGAGATGAGCTTTGGAAGAAATCAATGGACCGAATTGGCATTCGCCTCAAGGTCAAAAAGGACAAGTTTCCAGAGATGCTGAAACAGGGCAAGCAATGCGCCATACCGTCTTGGGCTTTAGGATGGACGCGCTCATCCGAAGCCGAATTTGTGATGAAACTCTTGTATTCCAAAACCATTGGTCAAAACAATTACGCGTGTTTTGAAAATGCAGAATACGACGCCTATTTTGAGCAACTCAAGCGCTTGCCCGACGGCCCTGAACGCACACGCGTTTTGCACAACATGTACCGTTTGATGGAAGTGAATGGCGTGCTCGGATTAAGTTCAACAGGCATAGCGACGCGGCTTAGCCATCAGCGTTTGGAAGGCTTTCGCAAACACCCCCTGATCTTGGGTGATTGGATTTACTATGACATTCAAAAACCTTAAAGGCACTGAAACATGAGTGCCTATATCTTTCGCCGCATCTGGCAAATGATTCCAACCTTGGCCGGTGTGATCTTGTTGGTATTTTTCCTTTTCAATTGGATTGGTGGTGACCCCGCCTATGTGCTGGCAGGCTTGTTTTCGAACCAAGAACAAATTGACAGCATTCGGGCTGAGTTGGGGCTTGATCAACCGCTCGCAGTGCAGTTGTGGATTTTTGTCAAACAAGTTGCTACTTTCAACTTTGGCAACAGTTGGACCACAGGCGAATCTGTTGCCGATATTTTTGCAACCCGCTTGCCCGCTTCATTGACTTTAGTGGCGCCATTGCTGTTGATAGAGACCCTGATCGCCTTGGTCCTTGCCCTGGGTTTGGCTTGGGTCAGAGGGTCTTCTGTTGACCGTGGCACCATGCTTGTCTTCACCTCTTTGATGTCTGTCAGTATCTTGGTATTCATCATTTTGGGCCAATATGTGCTGGCCTACCGCTTAGGCTGGTTTCCAGTGCAAGGTTGGAGCGACGATTTTTGGAAAAACATCAGCACTTATGCGCCGCTGCCTATCTTGCTGGGCTTGGTGGTCAGCATTGCTCCCAATACGCGTTTGTTTCGAAGTTTCGTGCTGGACGAAGTCGACCAAGACTATGTGCGCACAGCCAGAGCAAAAGGGCTTTCTGAGCCTCGGGTGATGTTTGTGCATGTTTTGCGCAACGCCCTCATTCCTGTCATTACCTTTGTGATTTCCAATTTGCCAGGTTTGTTGCTTGGTGCTTTTTTGTTGGAACGATTCTTCGGTATTCCTGGCGTTGGCCGAGAAATCATTCTGGCTGTAGAGCGAAGTGATTTTCCAGTGATCAAAGCCGTCACAGTTTATGTGGCCATTGCCACCATGATTTTCAATCTGATCGGCGACGTCCTGTACCGCCTCACCGATCCTCGCGTTCAATTGCGCTGAAATCTGATGACCTTTCACATGAATATGCAAAGCCTTCCAAATTCAGCTGACAACAATCCCAATCCCTTGGGCAGCTCGCTTGCTAAAGGGCCTGTCAGTGCCGTCAGTGAAGGCGCTTGGGCTTTGGCCTGGCGTCGCTTTAAATCGGATCGGGTGGGTGTGTGGAGTGGCATCACTGTGATTCTCAGTTTGGCTTTGGTGTTCACCACCTTGGTCGGGCCTTTGGCTTCCGATTGGGAAAAAGAGGTCGCTATTAGCAATGCGCCGCCATCGTGGGCCAAGAGTGCAATTCAAAGCGATGACGCAAGCAAGGCCATCCCTGAGGTGGTGCTGTACGAACCCACCCCTACGGATGTTGTAGATCCCATCGCAGCGCAATGGGAGCAGGCACAAAAAGCTGTGAAGCCTGCTGGCGACAAGGTTAACGCCTTGGCAACACACCTGCCAATGGGCTCCGACAAATGGGGCAGAGACGTTTTAGCCAAGACCATTAAAGGTGCTGAAACCAGCATCTTGGTAGGCTTGGCCGCCGCTTTCATGGCCACGCTCCTGGGCTCTGTTTTAGGTGCCGTCTCGGGCTGGTACGGCGGCATTGTCGACGACTTAAGCAATTGGCTTTACAACGTTTTTCATTCCATTCCAGGAATATTGCTGATCTTGGCCATTGCGGCTGTTTTGAATACCAAGGGCACCATGGCCGTGGTGCTTATTTTGGGAATCACAGGTTGGACGGGCACTTACCGATTGATGCGAGGTGAATACCTGAAGCACCGCAACCGAGAATATGTGAGGGCGGCAGATGCCATTGGCGCCTCCAACAACAGGCGCATGTTTGTGCATATTTTGCCCAACGTGAGCCATGTCATTTTGGTTCAGTTTTCATTGCTGACGGTATCTTGTATCAAAGCAGAAGTGATTTTGTCTTTCCTCGGATTTGGGGTGCCCGTTGATGGCGTTTCATGGGGCACCATGCTGACAGAAGCACAAAATGATTTGCTGGTGGGGTATTGGTGGCAACTCTTGTCTGCAACCGCTGCCATGTCCATTTTTGTAACAGGCTTGTCCCTTCTCACAGATTCACTCAGGGACGCTCTAGATCCCAAAGTGATTCACTGAGCCCAATTCATTGAATGCTTGACATGGCAACACGCAGATACCCACCCCCCATCGCACAAATTTCTGACAATTTGTTGGAAGTTAAAAACCTGACAGTCGATTTCATCAGTGCCTCCAAGGCACCTGTTCGAGCTGTTGAGTCAGTTTCATTTGTGATCCCTCGCGAACGCACAGTGGCGTTGGTGGGCGAGTCTGGCAGTGGCAAGTCGGTCAGTGCTTTGGCCATCATGGGCTTGCTGCCCCCTCAAAATGCCATCGTTGCTTTGCATTCGGCCATCAATTACGACAACCGTTCTTTGTTGAATCTTTCAAGGACCGATTGGCAACTCATTCGAGGCTCTCGAATTGCCATGATCTTTCAAGACCCCATGACGTCACTGAACCCGGTGTACACAGTCGGCTTCCAGCTGGCTGAAATGTTGAAAGCGCACAAGCCTGTTTCAAACAAACAAGCTGCTGCGCGCGCTTGCGAACTTCTTGAAGAAGTGGGCATACCCGAGCCTCAAAAACGCGTCAATGCTTACCCGCATGAGTTGTCGGGCGGCCAACAGCAACGCGTCATGATTGCCATGGCATTGGCCTGTGAGCCTGAACTGTTGATCGCTGATGAACCTACGACAGCTTTGGATGTGACTGTACAACGCCAAATTTTGTTGCTTCTAGCCGAATTGCGCGAGAGGCGCCGAATGGCCATGCTTTTCATCACGCACGATTTGGGCTTGGTCAGTGAAGTGGCCGATCATGCTGTAGTCATGCGCAAAGGCACCGTTCGTGAGGCAGGCCCTGTTCGTACATTGTTTAGCCAACCGCAAGACCCCTACACCAAGGCCCTGCTAAGTTGCCGCCCCAGCATAGATCGGCAAGGCAAGCGGCTGTTAACCATTGACGATTGGATGTCTACCAACTCAGGTGAAAGTGCGCCTGTGCCCATTGCGCAATCGATAGATGCACCAGCCATGGTTGTTGCAAAACCAAAATCAGAGACGCCCTTGTTAGAAGTACAAGGTCTGCGCAAAGTGTTCAAGCGGTCTGGGCCGTGGTTTCAAAGCGATGACTTTGTCGCGGTTGAAAATGTCAGTTTTCAATTGATGCGAGGCCAAACGGTAGGCTTGGTAGGCGAGTCAGGCTCAGGTAAAACCACTGTGGGCTTGTGTCTTCTTAGGTTGCACGAAGCCACAGCCGGCAAGGTGTTTTTTGACGGGAAAAATTTGTTTGACATGTCGAACTCTGAATTTGCGGCTTACAAGCGCAGGCTTCAGATTGTTTTTCAAAATCCGTATGCATCATTGAATCCGCGATTTACAGTGGGCGAAATTTTGAGTGAACCCATGCAACTGCACGGCATTGGCGCTAACAGTGCAGATTGGGAGAAGCAATCTCTCAGTTTGCTAGACAAGGTCGGCATGCCGGCATCTGCGTTGAAGCGTTATCCATTTGAGTTTTCGGGTGGCCAGCGACAGCGCATTGCCATTGCTCGGTCCTTGAGCTTGTCGCCCGAGGTGGTGGTCCTTGATGAGGCTGTATCAGCCTTGGATGTTTCGGTTCAAGCGCAGGTCCTTAACTTGTTGAAAGATCTGCAGAAAGAATTAGGCCTTAGTTACTTGTTCATCTCGCACGATTTGGAAGTGGTGCGCTACATGTCCGACTCTTTGCTGGTCATGAACAAAGGTCATGTGGTGGAGCAAGGTGATGCCGCTCAAATTTACCAGGCGCCGCAGCACGCCTACACACAGACCTTGTTGGCGGCGGTGCCAAGAGTGCAAGAAACGATTAGCGTTTAAGGCTTTAGCCTTCTGTGTGATCAACCTGGATGAAGCGTTGAATCTTTGATTTCAGGCAATTGATGAATTGATTTCAGGCGGGGCCGAAGGGTGGCCACCAAGGCCACTAAGAGTGTGCCGATGCCCGCGCACAAAAGCGAACTTCGCATGCCAATGTGCTCTGCCATCCAGCCACCTAAAAGCGCGCCTGGCGCGGCAGGCAAGGTAATCAACCAGCGCATGGTGGTGGTCATGCGTCCTAAAAGCTCGGTGGGTGTGAACGCTTGCCTGAGCGATAAAAAATTCACGAAGAGCAGGGTGGCGCCCCAGCTAAAGCAAATGAGCATCCATGAAAATAAAAAAATACTGGGGAGCAAGCCCTCAAACAATAAAAGGCTGATCCAGCCAACGGAGGTGATGGCAATGCCCACAATGAGTGCTGGGCCTAAGCCAATTTTTCGAGAGATGGGTGGGCCCGCCATGCCGCCTAAAACAGACCCAAGACCCATGGCAACAAAACTTGAGGCCACCAAAGTTTCATCAAGCCCTAAGTCCTTGACCGCAAAAATAATCTGAACAGACAGCGCCATTTGTGCAAAAAATTGCCACGCCCCCACAATGGCCGCCATTTCGAGAAGCATGGGATGCGAGCGGACAAAGTTGAGGCCTTTCCACAATTCATCTTTGAAAGATCGGTCTTTCCATGTCGACCTAGCGGGCACTTCTTCATGGATCCGAATGCCTTTGAGCATAAGCACAGATCCAATTAAGAGCAAAGCGTCCATGACCAATGCCAAGGGCGCGCCAAATACCCTGATCAAGATGCCGGCAAGCCCTGGGCCCATGACTTCTGCCATAGAACCCGCAATGGCATTTTGAGAATAGGCTTCGACCAATTTGTCTCGTCCAACCAATTGGGTCAGAACCAATTGCGAGGCCGAACCGGCAATGGTGTAGACCGCCCCGATTGCAAAACTGACAACGTACATGAGGTCAATGGTCAGAAAGTCAAATGCCCAAGCCAAAGGAATGGTTAACAATGACAATCCCATGACAATCTCGCCAGCGATGTAGACAGGTAGTTTTTGCATGCGATCAAGCAGCACGCCACCGGGCAATGAAAGCAGCACAAAGGGCGCAATTTCCATGGCGGTGAGTAGGCCCATTTGGGTGGGAGAAGCGTCTAGCAGGAAAACGGCCGTGAGGGGCAGCGCAAGCAGGGTGATTTGCCCACCCAAATTGCTGAACAGGATGGAAAACCACATCCGCCTGTAACCGGGGATTTTGAACAAGGGGCTTCTGAAAATGTTCATGCGCTTAGTAACAAACCCCACTAAAACAGAGTTCTAGCAGGGTTTTAAAGATGGCGGAGCAGGCGGGATTCGAACCCGCGGTGGGGATAAACCCACACACGCTTTCCAGGCGTGCGACTTAAACCACTCATCCACCGCTCCGAGCCTTTGAGTATAGCAGTTTAGGTATAGATTCTTGAGCCCTGATGCCGCTGTGAGGCCGTTTATTCATTACACTTCGCCCCTGTTGTTTATTTTTTTACCCAAGGCGGTGGCCCTATGAAATTTCGTTTTCCAATCGTCATCATTGACGAAGATTACCGCTCTGAGAACACCTCTGGCCTGGGTATCCGTGCCTTGGCTCAGGCCATTGAAACAGAAGGCTTTGAGGTTCTGGGTGTGACCAGTTATGGCGATCTGTCGCAGTTTGCGCAGCAGCAGTCGCGGGCCAGCGCTTTCATTTTGTCTATTGACGATGAAGAGTTCACCCCCGGACCCGATTTAGATCCTGCCGTTTTAAGTTTGCGTGCCTTCATTGAAGAGGTGCGGCGCAAAAATGCAGACGTTCCTATTTACATTTATGGCGAAACAAAAACATCGCGCCACATACCCAACGACATCTTGCGAGAGTTGCATGGCTTCATTCACATGTTTGAAGACACGCCAGAGTTTGTGTCACGCCACATCATTCGCGAAGCCAAAAGTTATTTGGAAGGTGTTCAACCGCCATTTTTCAAAGCACTGTTGGACTATGCCGAAGACGGATCTTATTCTTGGCACTGCCCGGGTCACTCAGGTGGCGTGGCATTTTTGAAGAGCCCTGTGGGGCAGATGTACCATCAGTTTTATGGCGAGAACATGTTGCGCGCTGACGTGTGCAATGCCGTGGAAGAGTTGGGTCAATTGTTAGACCACAACGGCGCCATTGGCGAAAGCGAACGCAATGCGGCCCGTATTTTCAATGCCGACCATTGTTTCTTTGTGACCAATGGCACCAGCACATCCAACAAAATAGTATGGCACCATGCTGTTGCGCCAGGTGATGTGGTGGTGGTCGATCGCAATTGCCACAAGTCCATTTTGCACGCCATCATCATGACGGGTGCCATTCCCGTTTTCTTGAAGCCAACACGCAATCATTACGGCATCATTGGGCCCATTCCACAAAGTGAGTTTTCGGTGGCCAGCATTCAGGCCAAGATCAAGGCCAACCCATTGCTCAAAGGCATTGATGCCAAAAAAGTGAAACCCAGGGTCATGACCTTGACGCAATCAACTTATGACGGCGTTTTGTACAACACCGAAGCCATCAAAGGCATGCTCGATGGTTATGTTGAAAACCTGCACTTCGATGAAGCTTGGTTGCCCCATGCTGCCTTCCATCCTTTTTACGGCACCTACCATGCCATGGGCAAAAAACGCCCGCGGCCTAAACATTCATTGGTCTACTCCACGCAATCGATTCACAAGTTGTTGGCCGGCATCAGCCAAGCCAGCCATGTGCTCATTCAAGATTCGCAAAACACCAAGCTAGACCGACACTTGTTCAACGAAGCGTATTTGATGCACACCAGCACCAGCCCTCAGTACAGCATCATTGCCAGCTGCGACGTTGCGGCGGCCATGATGGAGCCGCCCGGTGGCACAGCCTTGGTGGAAGAAAGCATTGCCGAGGCCCTGGACTTCCGCCGTGCCATGCGAAAAGTCGATGACGAGTACGGCAAGGACTGGTGGTTCAAGGTTTGGGGACCTGAAAATTTGGTCGATGAAGGCATCGGTCGCGCCGAAGATTGGATTCTGCGCAGTGACCCCAAAAAGAAGGGCGGCAAGTGGCACGGGTTCGGCCAAATGACCGATGGCTTCAACATGCTTGACCCCATCAAAGCCACCCTTGTTACGCCCGGCTTGAACTTGGATGGCAAGTTCGATAAAACAGGTATTCCAGCTTCTGTGCTGACCAAGTTTTTAACTGAGCACGGCGTGGTGGTTGAAAAAACTGGCTTGTACAGTTTCTTCATCATGTTCACCATTGGCATTACCAAAGGTCGATGGAATTCTTTGCTGACTGCTTTGCAACAGTTCAAGGACGACTACGATCGCAATCAACCCATGTGGCGCATCATGCCGGAGTTTTGTCAGAAGCAGCCTAAGTATGAGCGCATGGGCTTGCGCGATTTGTGCCAGCACATTCACGCGCTTTATGCCAAATACGATGTAGCACGCCTGACCACCGAAATGTATTTGTCTGACCTAACGCCGGCCATGACGCCAGCAGATGCTTATGCGCACATTGCGCGTCGTCAAACGGAGCGTGTGTCGATTGATGAGCTTGAAGGTCGCATCACCGTGGGGCTTGTGACGCCTTACCCACCCGGTATTCCTTTGTTGGTACCGGGCGAAGTTTTCAATAAGAAAATTGTGGACTACCTCAAATTTTCACGTGAAT
>CALCBL010000105.1 GCA_937897495.1 uncultured Burkholderiales bacterium | reverse complement strand
TGTCCTTGATCTGCAAGACCCCACTGTGCTTAACTTTGCATCTCAAAAATGGCTCCTCTCGCATGGTGATGCCGGTTGTTTAGGCGACACAGACTACCAAGCCTTTCGACAGATGGTTAGAAAACCAAGTTGGCAAAATGACTTCTTGGCCAAACCTCTCACCGAGAGAGAGCGCATTGCCAGACAACTTCGAGCACAAAGCGAATTGCTGAAAAAAGATTCAAGTGCGGTCTATGCCGATGTGGCAGATGAATGGTCGTATACGTTGCTTCAACAAGCTGGCGCCACTTGCCTTGTTCATGGTCACACCCATCGGCCTGCACTTCACAGCCTAGGGCAAGAACCACCGATGCAACGCTACGTTTTAAGTGACTGGGATACTGCGGCAGCAAGGCCGCGCGCCGAAGTATTGCGCTGGCATTTCGAGGGGCAAGTTGAACGAATCAACTTGCTAAGCTGAGCTTGAGCATTGGCTTTTCAGCCTTTGCTTAAGCCCTTGCTTCATTCAGCTGCGCAACAAGTTTTTCAAAGCATTTTGCAAACGCCGCGCCACCTTAGGGTCGTGCGTTGAAGACAAAACTGCTGTGACATCCAAGGCCCAAGTTTGCTCAGGGCCAGGTTGGTTTTTGCGAGTGAGCAATTGAAGTTGCAATGCACGCCGCTCGTTCAAATTCTCTGCAGGCGTTGGCACTTCTGCAGCCATTTCTAGGCGCAAAATTGCTTCGCCGGCAGTTGCTGCAGGTGCCTGGCTGACTGCTTGTGACCATGCGGCCCTTGCAGCAGCGTTCACATTGCGACCCAAATCTTGTGCCGTGGGCACCAAGTCGGCTTGGCGCGTTTCCCATGCAGCAAGCAAGTGCGTCAAGGATTCGCCGTGGGCCTGGGCAGCCAGCTTTCGCAAGGCCATTTCGGCGTGTTCCATGGCATCGCGTTGGGCTCTGAATGCAGCATCACCAAGGCGAGGACCACGCTCTTCACGCTCAGGGCGATCACCTCGATCTCCACGGTCAAAACGACCCCCGCTCTTATCGCCAAAACCACCTTTGTCAGAACGCGCCGCACCTTTGCCGTCTCTGCGATCACCAGGACCACTCCGACCTGCGGGAGCGGGAACTGATTTCTTTTGGCCGGGTCGGTCATCACCGCGCATGGCGACCAAGGGGC
>CALCBL010000104.1 GCA_937897495.1 uncultured Burkholderiales bacterium | reverse complement strand
CCATGCTCCGTGAGAATAGATTCGGGGTGAAACTGAACCCCTTCAATGGCCAAGCTTTTGTGGCGCACACCCATGATTTCACCATCATCGGTCCAAGCCGTGATTTCTAAATCTGCAGGACAGCTTGTTCGTTCAATGGCCAATGAGTGGTACCGATTGACTGTGAATTTTTCGGGCAAGTTTCTAAACACACCCTGCTGCGTGGTTTGAATGACACTGGTTTTGCCGTGCATCAATTCTTGTGCTCGCACAATCTTGCCGCCAAATGCAGCGCCAATGCTTTGATGGCCCAAGCACACTCCCAAAATAGGCAGCTTACCGGCAAAGTGCTGAATGGCCGCCACGGAAATGCCGGCCTCTGCGGGTGAGCAAGGCCCAGGCGAGATGACCAAGCGGTCGGGCTTTCTTTGTGCAATGCCTTCAAGGTCAATTTCATCGTTGCGAAAGACTTCAATGTCGGCACCCAGCTCGCCAAAGTATTGAACGATGTTGTAGGTGAAAGAGTCGTAGTTGTCGACCATCAACAGTTTGATTTTTTTCATGTTGATTACTCCAAGCCTTCTTCCACCAACTCACTGGCACGCAACAAGGCGCGCGCTTTGTGCTCGGTTTCTTTCCACTCCAGCTCGGGCACAGAGTCGGCCACCACGCCCGCCGCGGCCTGCACATACAACACTTGGTCTTTGATGATGCCTGTGCGAATGGCAATGGCCACATCCATGTCGCCGGCGTAGCTCAAATAACCACAAGCCCCGCCATACACACCACGCTTGGTGGGCTCGAGTTTGTCAATGAGTTCCATGGCATGAACCTTGGGTGCGCCCGTGAGTGTGCCCGCTGGAAACGTGGCCTTGAGCACATCCATGTTGGTCATGCCCTCTTTCAAAATGGCTTCGACATTGCTCACGATGTGCATCACATGGCTGTAGCGCTCTATCGCAAAGGCTTCGGTCACTTTCACAGAGCCTATTTTGGCAATGCGGCCAATGTCGTTGCGGGCCAAGTCAATCAGCATGACGTGCTCGGCGCGCTCTTTGGGATCGTTGACCAATTCGAGCTCTGCTGCTTTGTCTTTTTCGGGTGTTGCGCCGCGTGGTCTTGTGCCAGCCAAAGGTCGAATGGTGACCTTCACACCTTCTTCGGTTTGCTCTTGGCGCACCAAAATTTCTGGGCTGGCGCCCACGACGTGGAAGTCGCCAAAGTTGTAGAAGTACATGTAGGGGCTGGGGTTGAGTGACCTGAGCGCACGGTACAAAGACAAGGGACTCTCGGTGTAGCGCTTTTTAATGCGCTGGCCCACTTGAACTTGCATGAAATCGCCGGCCGCAATCAGCTCCTTGGCTTCCAACACCGCCTTCAAATAGTCTTCTTTTTTGAAATCACGTTCTGCCGGATACGTTTGAGTTGAATTGACCACCGGTGCGCTGACTGAATACTTCAATTGCTCTTTCAAATCACGCAAACGTTTTTTGGCTTTGGAATAAGCCTCAGGCATGCCTGGGTCTGCATAGACCATCAAATAAAGTTTGCCTGACAAGTTGTCAATCACGGCCAACTCTTCGCATTGCAGCAGCAAAATATCGGGCGTGCCCAAGGTATCGGGCGGGCAAGAGTTTTCGAGTTTTTTCTCGATGTACCGCACTGCGTCGTAGCCAAAGTAACCGGCCAAGCCGCCACAAAAGCGTGGCATGCCTGGCCTGAGGGCCACTTTGAATCGCTTTTGATATTGCTCAATGAAGTCGAGTGGGTTGCCGGCAGCGGTTTCAATCACCACGCCATCGGTCACAACTTCTGTGCGGGCATCGTTGCCAAAGCCTCGGGCTTGTAAAAAAGTACGTGCTGGCAAGCCGATGAAGCTGTAGCGGCCAAAGCGCTCGCCGCCCACCACGGAAGTTGT
>CALCBL010000103.1 GCA_937897495.1 uncultured Burkholderiales bacterium | reverse complement strand
CGTTCAAACGGCCAGCAGACATGATCTTGATACCGAGGGCACCCAGACGCATGGCATTTTGCATGGCGCGCTTCATGGCGCGGCGGAACATGATCCGCTTCTCAAGCTGTTGTGTGATGCTGTCTGCAATGAGTTGGGCATCGATTTCTGGCTTGCGCACTTCTTCGATGTTCACTGCGACGGGCACGCCCAAACGCTTTGAAAGTTCTTTTTTCAAGCTTTCGATGTCTTCGCCTTTTTTGCCGATGACCACACCCGGACGCGCCGAGAAAATGGTGATGCGTGCATTTTTAGCAGGACGCTCGATGAGGACGCGTGCAACTGCAGCGTTCTTCAACTTGGCCTTGAGGTATTCACGAACCTTGATGTCTTCGGCCAACATGCCAGCGAAATCACGGTTGTTTGCGTACCAACGGCTTGCCCAATTGCGTGTAACCGCAAGGCGGAAGCCGGTAGGATGGATTTTTTGTCCCATATTCTTCCTAGGCCTTTCAGTTGCCAACCGTCACATACACGTGGCATGTGGGCTTGCTGATACGGTTGCCACGGCCTTTGGCGCGGGCGGTGAATCGCTTGAGTGTGGCGCCTTGTTCGACGTAGATGGTTTTCACCTTCAACTCGTCGATGTCAGCACCGTCGTTGTGTTCAGCATTGGCAATGGCGGACTCCAAAACCTTCTTCACAATGCCAGCAGCTTTTTTCTGCGTGAATGTGAGGATGTTCAAAGCTTGATCCACTTTTTTGCCGCGAATTAAATCGGCGACCAGGCGGCCTTTATCGACCGACAAACGGACGCCCCTGAGGACTGCACGTGTTTCCATGGTCTTTCCTTATTTCTTCTGGACTTTTTTGTCCGCTGGATGACCCTTGAATGTCCGGGTCAAAGCGAATTCACCCAGCTTGTGGCCAACCATTTGGTCAGTCACATACACAGGCACGTGTTGCTTGCCGTTGTGCACAGCAATGGTCAGGCCGATGAAATCGGGCAAGACCATAGAACGACGTGACCATGTTTTGATGGGCTTTTTGTCTTTCGTTGCAACGGCTTTTTCAACCTTGGCAACGAGGTGATGGTCAACAAATGGACCTTTTTTAAGTGAGCGTGTCATTGGCTACCCTTTACTTCTTGCGACGCGACACGATCATGACCTGCGTGCGCTTGTTGTTACGGGTACGGTAGCCCTTGGTCAGGTTACCCCATGGGTCTACAGCATGACGGCCTTCACCGGTACGACCTTCGCCACCACCGTGTGGGTGGTCAACAGGGTTCATGGCCACACCGCGGACGGTAGGACGAATACCCATCCAACGCTTCACACCGGCTTTGCCCAACTGGCGCAAGCTGTGTTCTTCGTTGGCGACTTCACCAATGGTTGCACGGCATTCGATGTGAATCTTGCGAACTTCACCGGAACGCATACGCACTTGAGCGTAGATGCCTTCACGGGCCAACAAGGTGGCAGAAGTACCAGCAGAACGAGCGATTTGAGCGCCGGCGCCTGGTTTCAATTCGATACAGTGAATGGTTGAACCCACTGGAATGTTGCGGATGGGCAATGTATTGCCTGCACGGATCGGGGCTTCCGAACCGGACATCAATGTTGCGCCCACTTCCAAACCACGCGGTGCAATGATGTAACGACGCTCGCCGTCTGCGTAGCAGACCAGCGCAATGTGCGCTGTGCGGTTAGGGTCGTACTCAATGCGTTCCACTTTGGCTGGAATGGCATCTTTGTTGCGTTTGAAGTCAACAACACGGTAGTGATGTTTGTGACCACCACCCTTGTGACGGGTTGTGATGTGACCGTTGTTGTTGCGACCCGCTTTTTGATGCTGTGCTTCGAGCAAAGGCGCGTAGGGCTCGCCTTTGTGCAGGTGATCGCGTGTGACCTTCACCACGCCACGTTGGCCGGGTGAGGTTGGTTTGAGTTTAATGACTGCCATGATTAAGCGGCCTCCCCTGAGAGGTTCAGCTCTTGACCTGGCATCAAGGTGACGTAAGCCTTGCGAACATTGTCGCGACGGCCAATAGTCTTGCCAAAACGCTTGGTCTTGCCTTTGGTGTTCACCACAGACACGCCTTTAACTTCCACCTTGAACATCAGCTGCACTGCAGCTTTGATTTCAGGCTTGGTAGCGTCCTGCAGCACTTTGAATGTGACTGCGTTTGATTTTTCTGCAACCATGGTGGCCTTCTCGGACACGATGGGGGCAACCAACACAGCCATCAGACGACCTTCGTCAAACTTTTGTGTGCTCATGCGAACATCTCCTTGAGTTTGTCGACAGCGCCTTTGGTGACAACCACTTTCTTGAAGTGCACCAAAGAAACTGGATCGGCGTAACGGGGCTCAACAATCAGGATGTTGACCAGATTGCGAGAAGCCAAGTACAGGTTTTCGTCAACTTCTTCTGCAATGACCAAGACAGAGTCGAGGTTCATGGCTTTGAATTTGGCAGCCAATAGCTTGGTTTTGGGAGACTCAACCTTGAAGGAGTCAACCACCGCCAAACGGCCTTCGCGTGCCAATTGAGAGAAGATAGAAGCCATACCAGCGCGGTACATCTTCTTGTTGATTTTCTGTGTGAAGTTCTCGTCGGGCATGTTCGGGAAAATCCGACCGCCGCCGCGCCACAGAGGCGAAGAAGTCATACCAGCACGTGCACGACCGGTGCCTTTTTGCTTGAATGGCTTCTTGGTTGAGTGGTGAACTTGTTCACGGTCTTTTTGAGCGCGGGTGCCTTGACGGGCGTTGGCTTGGTAAGCCACCACGATCTGGTGAATCAAGTCTTCGTTGTAGGCACGACCGAACACGGTTTCGGGCGCATCAAATTTAGATGACGCTTGACCTTGGTCGTTCAGGAGTTCGAGCTGCATCAGTTCGCTCCTTTAACTTTGATGGCGGGACGCACTGTGACGAAACCGCCTTTGGAACCAGGAATTGCGCCTCGAATGAGGAGCAAGCCACGGACTTCATCAACACGCACAACGTCGAGGTTCTGGGTGGTGCATGTGACATCACCCATGTGACCTGACATGCGCTTACCAGGGAACACACGACCTGGGTCTTGTGCCATGGAGATAGAACCAGGCACATTGTGTGAACGGCTGTTACCGTGCGATGCGCGCTGTGATTTGAAGTTGTGACGCTTGATGGTGCCCGCGAAGCCTTTACCAATGGAGGTGCCTTGCACGTCCACTTTTTGGCCCACAGCAAACACCGTAGCAGGCACAGCAGCGCCAGCGGCGTACTGAGCTGCTGTATCAGCAGTCACTTTGAATTCTTGAATGATTTCACCGGCTTCAACGCCTGCTTTTGCAAGGTGGCCGGCAATTGGCTTGGTGACACGCGATGCTTTACGCGCGCCAAACGTAACCTGAAGGGCCACGTAGCCATCGTTCTCTTGGGTTTTCACCTGGGTCACGCGGTTGTTAGAAACATCTACCACTGTGACAGGCACTGCGTCCCCATCATCAGTGAACAGACGCATCATGCCCACCTTGCGGCCCAGCAACCCTAGGGAGTTGCTAAGACTCATGTTTTTTCTCCAATACTTCCACCCCAGCGACTTCAATTGGCCCCTGGGTTTGGCCTAGGTTTAGCTAGGCTTAATATGAAAGAAGGTTAATGTAAATCTCAACCCAAATTGGGCTGAGCCTCGAATTATAGCCACAGGCCATAGGTCATGGCAAGCGTTTTTTAAATTCAAGTCTTTTTGGGGCTTTTTCAGACCCCGATGAGGACATTGCAAGCTTGGTTTCCCAAACCAGCAAAGCCTCAACTTTTTTAGAGCTGCAGCAAATGAATACTTAATTATTGCAGCTTGATTTCGACGTCGACGCCAGCAGGCAAGTCCAACTTCATCAAGGCGTCTACAGTTTTGTCTGTAGGGTCTACGATGTCCATCAGGCGCTGGTGCGTGCGGATTTCGAACTGGTCACGGCTGGTCTTGTTGACGTGCGGTGAACGCAGAATGTCAAAACGCTTCATGCGTGTTGGCAAAGGCACTGGGCCTTTGACAATGGCGCCGGTGCGCTTGGCAGTGTCAACGATCTCAGCGGCAGACTGGTCGATCAATTTGTAGTCAAACGCTTTGAGGCGAATGCGGATTTTTTGTTTTGCGGACATGTTGTTGCTCCAAACTTCAATGTGTTGAATTAAGCGAGGATTTTGGCAACAACGCCAGCGCCCACAGTGCGGCCGCCTTCGC
>CALCBL010000102.1 GCA_937897495.1 uncultured Burkholderiales bacterium | reverse complement strand
TCCACAAAGGCACGAGCTCTTTGCGAATGTAGTTGTTGAAGGCTTGCTCCATGCCGGGTTTGACATTGCCTTGAAAAAATGCGCATCGAATGAACATGAAAGTCCTAATATTTGTGAAGAGAATGAGTTTGAACGAAAGGGCTATTGTGCTAAAGCGCATCTTCTTGGTAAGCGACCAATTTTGTCATGGCATTCTCCAAAAGATCCGATACAGCCTGGTTGATGCTTAAAGCGATGACATCACTTTCATCTGCACTGGGTTTTTCCAAGGTTTGCAATTGACTGTCTAACAAGCCAGCTTGCATGTAATGGCCCTTGCGATCTTGCATGCGCTGCTTGATCAGGTCTGGTTTGCCATCTAAAAATAGAAAAACAACCGGGCCTGCTTGTTGCCGAATGCGATCTCTGTAAATAAGCTTGAGGGCCGAGCAGGCCACGATGGCGCCCGATTTGCCCTGAGGGTTTTGTTCTGAATTGGCAAGGTAGTTGGCAATGCGGTCTAGCCAAGGCCAGCGGTCAGCATCTTCAAGGGCAATGCCGGCGCTCATCTTGGCCACACTTTCGGGCAGGTGAAGTTCGTCACCGTCTTTCATACGCAGGCCAAGTGACTTTGAAAGTCCTTCGGCCAGCGTTGATTTGCCGGATCCAGAAACACCCATCACGATGATGCGAAGTGGAGAATCTGCTTTGCGCATCAGATGTTGTTTAAATTCATGCAAGGCAATACACCTGCGGTGTCACAGCTTGATTTGAGATGATTTCGCGGCAAAGTTCGTTGTGCCGCGAATTTTATGTCAGTCTGCCTTGGCGCCAGAGGCTCTGACAATCGGGCCCCAGCGTTGAACTTCTGCTTTGTTCATCTCGGCCATGGTTTCTGGGCTGCTGCCCATGATGATGTAGCCCAACTCGGTCATGCGTTTAACGAACTCGGGTGACTTGGTGCCTTTCACCGCTTCTGCGTTAAGTTTCATGATCACATCACGAGGTGTATTGGCTGGCACTGCCAAGCCAAACCACACGCCTGATTCATAACCCGCCACGCCTGCCTCTGCCATGGTGGGCAAATCGGGCAGCAAAGGATCGCGTTTGGAACCGGTGGTGGCCAAAGCTTTGAGCTTGCCAGATTTGATGTGAGGAATGGCCGACGGGATGTTGTCAAACATCATCATGACTTGACCACCCAGAAGGTCCGTGACAGCGGGTGCACTGCCTTTGTAGGGAATGTGTGTGATGTTGACATTCGTCAAAGATTTGAACATCTCGCCAGACATGTGAATGCTGGTGCCACTGCCACTGGAAGCGTAATTCATGGCACCTGGTTGTGCTTTGGCAAGCGCAATGACTTCAGAGACAGAGTTGGCTTTGATCGATGGGTGCAAAACCAGCACATTGTTCAAGGAAACCAAGGCTGTGACAGGGACCAAGTCTTTGTTGGGGTCAAAGGGCATCTTGGCATACAGTGCAGGATTGATGGCCTGAATGCCGCTGGTGGTCATGAAAATGGTGTAGCCATCAGGGTTGGAGCGGGCCACATCAGCACCGCCAATGTTGCCGCCAGCACCTGGTTTGTTGTCAACCGTGACGGGTTGGCCTAAATTTTTTGATAACTCTA
>CALCBL010000101.1 GCA_937897495.1 uncultured Burkholderiales bacterium | reverse complement strand
ATTTAAAACACTATGAATTTCTTGATTTAATTTTTGAACAATGTCACGCGGTGTTTTGGAGGGAACTGCAAGTGCATTCCAAGAGGCTGCATACAAATTCTTCACGCCCGCCTCTTTGGCTGTGGGCACTTGAGGCAATGATGCCGAGCGCTTGTCGCCAGTCACGGCCAATGCACGCAATGCTTGGCCCTTAATTTGAGGCAACACTGGCGCCAAAATTTCAACTGCCAAATCGATCTGGCCACCGCGCAAAGCTGTGAGCACAGCGGGTGTGCCATTGAAGGGCACAACTTGTACATCGATGCCAGCAGTGGCTTTGAAAAGTTCAGCAGCCAAGTGCTGCGTGCTGCCCACATTGATGCTGCCAATGTTCAACTTACCAGGATTGGTTTTGGCAAAGTTAAGCAAGTCTTGCAGAGTGGCAAATTTAGATTCTTGTGGCACCACAATGGCGATGTCAAAAGTACCCAATACGGACAATGGCGTCAAATCTTTTTCAGCATCATAGGGCAATGTTTTAAAGAGCCCTGCGCTCACGGCGGTGGCATTGGACATCAGGAGCAAGGTGTAACCATCGGGCGCAGATTTGGCCACTGCGTCTGTCGCAACAACACCACCTGCGCCAGGTTTGTTCTCTATGACAATGCTTTGGCCTAAATTCTCGCCCAATTTTTGCGCCACAGTGCGGGCCGTGAGATCGGCTACACCACCGGCACCAAAGGGCACCACAATTTTAATTGGCTTGTTGGGATAAGCCGATTGGCTGAATGCATTGCTTGAAAACACCAACAGCAAAATGACCCATGCCAACTTGCGCCACAAAGATTTATGACCCATATCAAGCTGCCTTTTCCAATGCCAACAATCGATCGATCACACGACGCGACATCACGCCGCCCGCATCAATCGACAAAATTTTTAATTTGCGCTCGGGATTTGCCAAGATATTCTTTTGCTGACGCTCTAGCATCTCCAAGTCTTCACTGAAGATTTTGCCCTGCCCCTCTTTAATGCGCGCAGTCAACTCTTGATCCTCAGGTTTGAATTGTCGAACCATGCCCCAGAAATAATGAATGCTGGTGTCTGTTTCTGGTGTAATGAAGTCAACCACCACGCTGTAGGCTTTGTCTTTGGGGTCGGCGTTGTAGCCGCCTTGACCAGCCAATGCCACACCCACTTCAATCATCACATGGCTGGGTGGTGAAAAACGGCAGATTTGCCAACGGTCTACCTTGGCATCGTCAGGCAAATCATGGGCACGCATGGCCATCTGCCAAAAAGGCGGCGCCTTAATACCTTCCATGAATCGACTGGTGATCACCGTGTTGCCCTCGGTGACAGTGCGACTTGGCGTTTCGTCTATTTCAGTTTGGCCAATGCTGGTGGCATGCACATAGGTTTCGTGCGTCAGGTCCATCAGGTTGTCGATCATCAGGCGGTAGTCACACGCAATGTGGTACTGCCCTCCCCCGTAGGCCCATGCTGGATTTTCAAACCATTCAAAAACAGGTATTTTGTTGTGATCTACTTTTGACGCATCCCCTGGCCAGACCCATACAAAACC
>CALCBL010000100.1 GCA_937897495.1 uncultured Burkholderiales bacterium | reverse complement strand
GTGCTCATGGATGGCTTTGGTTTTACCGGCTTGATGGACAAACTCGGTGTCGAAAGACGACTCATGACGGCGGGCGAAAACAAGGGATTTTTAGACCCCTTTAGCCCGCAGACCGAGGCGCAGCGAAAACATGCGCAGTTCATGCTGAACGACATTCATTCGCAGTTTATTGCGGTGGTCAAAAAAGGTCGCGGCGATCGTTTGAAAGAAACACCAGGCATGTTCAGCGGTTTATTTTGGACGGGTCAGCAAGCGGTTGAGTTGGGTTTGGCCGATGAATTGGCCAGCATCGACCAAGTAGCGCGTGATGTTGTGAAAGCAGAAGACCTGGTTGACTATTCACGCAAAGACAATGTGGCTGAGCGTTTGGTGAAGCGTTTTGGTGCTGCCATGGGAGAAGGCGCTTGGAAAGCCATGCGCTCTAGTACCGCCATTCGCTAATCGATTTTCGAGTAGCTTCAAGCTGGGACTTTGTTGAATGCGCCGCTTAAACGCCAATTGCAAAAACAGCTGGCGTTTGATTGTTCAGCCCCTCAGGCATTTGTCCTAAGGGCAACTTCCGCCACTGTTGCGTTGTCGAGCTTTGATTGACTGCGCTCGTTAATGTCAAACCACTGCTAAATGCCAGTCGACTGCCTGGCTGCAAAGTTTGAACCAATGACGACCAAAGTGCCGCGTTGCGATAAGGGGTCTCAATGAAGAGTTGAGTTTGACCTGACTTCAAAGCGTATTGTTCTAACTCTTTAATTCTTCGGGCGCGATCTTGGGGCTCCTGCGGCAGGTAGCCTACAAACGCAAAATTTTGTCCGTTCAAGCCACTGCTGGCCAATGCCAGTAACAAGGAAACAGGCCCGATCAGGGGAATCACTTGGATGCCAAGTTCGTGCGCTGCACGAACCACTGAGCTACCAGGATCGGCGACTGCCGGCATGCCAGCTTCGCTGACCAAGCCCATGTCTTCGCCTTCCAGTGCAGTTGTCAATAAGGGCTTGGCATCGAAGCTGCCCAGATGATCGCCTTTCTTATGCACTTGTCTTGGCAACTCGACAATGGTTTGTGTTTGGATACTGGCTTTCAAAGGGGTGCATGCATCGATTCGCTTGAGATAGGCGCGTGTGGTTTTGGCGTTCTCGCAAACCCAGTGTGTGATGTTGGCGGCTGCCGAAATGGTTCCCATGGGCATCACTTGTTGCAGATCTATGTCTTCGTCGCAACCAAAGTCAAGCGGCGCTGGCACTAAAAAAAGTCTGCCAAATTTGGTATTAGCTTGTGTCATCACAATTTCACACCAGCCTCGCGAAGCATTTGACATGTTCTGATCAATGGCAGCCCGATCAGGGCGGTGGGGTCGTCGTTTTCGATTGCATCCAAAAGCACAATGCCCAGACCTTCGCTTTTGGCGCTGCCTGCGCAGTCGTAAGGTTCTTCAGCCCTTAAGTAGGACTCAATTTCAGCGTCGCTTAAGTCGCGAAACTTCACTTTCACTTCAGCCAAATCGGTGCGCTGATAGCCAGTGGCAATACAAACAACTGACAGCGCTGTTTGAAAAATAACCGTTTTGCCGCGCATTCGCTGCAGTTGCAAAGTGGCGTTGGCATGGTTGCCAGGTTTGCCCAGGGGGGCTCCTTCTAGGTCGGCTACTTGGTCAGAGCCAATCACGATGGCCTCTGGATTTTTGAGGGCAACGGCGCGTGCCTTGGCAAGTGCCAATCTGAGGGCCAAGTCTTTGGGCGATTCGTTGATGTGTGGCGTTTCATCCACATCTGGCGCCGCAGTTTCAAAGGGAATTTGCAATCGAGACAGCAATTCCTTGCGGTAACGAGAGGTCGAGCCCAAGATCAGAGTGCGGCCCGACGCGGTCAATGTAGGTTGTTGTTGGTCTTTGAACATGCCTCAATTCTCTTACACTGAAGGCATGGATAAAAAATTTGATTTGAATCGCCTCAATGTCAAGGCTTTTGCAAGAGAGGGGCTCAGTTTGCAAGGGCAGCTGGGTCTGGCTCAGTTTGCCAGACTGGCTGAATTAGCGCTAAGCCCTGTTGAGTCCTCTTTGCAAGATTCAGGGGCGCCGACCCATGTTTCATGGGCCCTCCAAGGTGAGTTGGTACTTGTTTCGGATGGTGATTCTCAAATTTGGATGCACCTGAAAGCCGAGGTTGATTTGCCCATGCAGTGCCAAAGGTGCATGGGCCCCGTCAAATTGTCTGTGAAAACCGACGCATCCTTTCGATTTGTCTCGGATGAAGCGACGGCTGAAGCAGAAGACGACGAGTCCGAGGAGGATTTGCTGGTTTTGACGCCTGAATTGAACGTTTTGGAACTCATTGAAGACGAGCTCATCATGTCTGCACCCCTTGTGCCTATGCATGAAAAATGCCCCAATTTGGTGCCAATGTCGGCCGTCGATGAAGCCTTTGAAGAGGCTTTGGAGGCAAGGCCCAACCCTTTTGCTGCATTGGCGCAATTGAAGAATAAACCAAATTAATGCGCTGGTTTGGGATAAAAGTTTGGGCTATAATCAGCGGCTTCGTGCCTGTGAGGGCGCGTTAGTTCATTCACTGTTTAACCCTAAGCCGCGTTGCGCTTTTTGCGCTTGGCCAGAAAAGGACACTTGTCCTGATCTTCAACAACGCTGCTTCCAACGCATCCAAGGAGCCATCATGGCTGTTCAACAAAATAAAAAGTCACCTTCTAAGCGTGGCATGCACCGTTCGCACAACGCGCTGAACGTGCCCGGTATCGCGGTCGAGCCAACAACTGGCGAAACTCATTTGCGTCACCACATCAGCCCCAACGGCTTTTACCGTGGCCGCCAAGTTCTGAAGAACAAATCAGAAGCCTAATTGACGCTTGAAATACAGGCCCGATGCTACATTCAAGGTAGCCTCGGGCCTTTGTATTTGTGTCTGTTGACAACATGTCATCCAAAGAATTTTTCACCCTTGCTGTAGATTGCATGGGGGGAGACCACGGTCCCAAGGTCACGTTGCCCGCTTGTCGTCATTTTCTAGACACGCACCCTAACGCGCGCTTGCAATTGGTCGGCCAAGCAGACGCACTGGCTTCATTTCAGCACGAGCGCGCTGTCATCGTTGAAGCCACTGAGGTGGTTGGGATGGACGACTCTGTAGAAGTGGCCCTGCGCAGAAAAAAAGACTCATCCATGCGTGTCGCCATCGAGTTGGTGAAGGCGGGCGAGGCCGACGCTGCCGTGTCGGCTGGAAATACTGGCGCCTTGATGGCCATCGCGAAATATGTTCTAAAAACCATGGATGGCATTGACCGGCCTGCCATTGCGGGTCAAATGCCCAATTTCAAGGGTGGTGGCACCACCATGTTAGATTTGGGCGCCAATGTCGATTGCTCGCCCGAGCATCTTTTGCAGTTTGCTGTCATGGGCTCGGCCTTGGTTTCTGTCTTGCAAGACAATGAAAGTCCCAGTGTCGGCCTCTTAAATATTGGCGAAGAAGCCATTAAAGGCAACGAAATCATCAAAAAAACTGGCGAACTGTTGCGATCTGCTGCTAACTCCGGTGATTTGAATTTTTATGGCAATGTCGAAGGAAACGATATTTTCAAGGGAACTGTCGATATTGTGGTGTGCGATGGTTTTGTTGGAAATGTGGCGTTGAAGGCCAGTGAAGGCTTGGCCACCATGATGGGTGGATTTCTGAAATCTGAGTTTTCTCTCAACATCTTCACTAAAATTGCTGCTATCGTCGCTTATCCTGTTCTAAATTCGTTTAAAAACAGAGTTGACCATCGCCGTTACAACGGCGCTGCGCTGTTGGGTTTGCGCGGCTTGGTTTTCAAAAGCCATGGTTCGGCCGATGAACTGGCGTTCGGCGTCGCCTTGAACCGAGCGTATGATGCTGCCAGACATCAACTGCTTAGCCGCGTTGCTGCTCGAATTGCACACGCAGCCCCTTTGTTGAATGCACAAGGGCTTGCCGAAAATTCAGCCAACCCGGCCGCTATCGAATGACCATTTATTCTCGTATTTCTGGCACAGGCAGCTTTTTGCCTCCAAGAAGACTGACCAATGCAGATCTTGTTGCAGAGTTGGCGGCCCAAGGCGTCGAAAGCTCTGACGACTGGATCGTAGAAAGAACAGGTATTCGCGCCCGTCATTTTGTGGATGCGGGCATTGGCAGCAGTGATTTAGGGGCCGAAGCAGCCAAGCGGGCCATGCAGGCGGCTGCTTGCCAAGCCTCTGACATTGATCTGATCATTGTGGCCACGTCCACACCCGATATGGTGTTTCCCTCCACAGCCGCCTTGCTCCAAAGTAAATTAGGCATTGTGGGGTGCCCCGTTTTTGATGTGCAAGCGGTTTGCAGCGGCTTCATTTATGCCCTGACGGTGGCTGACGCCATGATCAAAACCGGTACGGCCAAACGAGCCTTGGTGATCGGTGCAGAAGTCTTTAGCCGCATCCTTGATTTCAAAGACCGTACCACCTGCGTGTTGTTTGGTGATGGTGCTGGCGCCGTTGTGTTGGAGGCTTCTAGCACGCCGGGCATTTTGGCAACCGACATTCACGCCGATGGCAAATACTCAGAACTTTTGTGCGTACCGGGTCACGTGTCTGGGGGTGCCATTTTGGGTGACCCCGTTTTGAAAATGGATGGACAGGCTGTTTTCAAACTGGCTGTTGGCGTTCTTGAAGAAACAGCCCTTGCATCATTGAGCAAAGCTGGTTTGAACGCCACTGACATTGATTGGCTGGTGCCCCATCAGGCCAATATTCGAATCATGCAAAGCACTGCACGAAAACTCAAAATGCCGATGGAAAAAGTCATTGTCACAGTCGACCAACATGGCAACACGTCTGCTGCCTCCATTCCTTTGGCGCTTGATCACGGTGTGCGGTCTGGACAAATTACCAAAGGCCAAACCCTCATGCTCGAAGGCGTTGGGGGTGGATTTACATGGGGCTCGGTCCTCTTAAAATATTGATTCACAGCGCTTTGAAATCATGAGTTCATTTGCTTTCGTTTTTCCAGGTCAAGGCTCCCAATCGGTGGGCATGTTGGACGCTTGGGGTGATCATCCAGCTGTTGTGGAAACTTTGAAAGAAGCTTCTGATGCCATGGGCGAAGACTTGGGTGCGCTGATTCATCACGGCCCTCAAGAAGCCTTGGGCTTAACGACCAACACGCAGCCTGTCATGTTGGTTTCTGCCATAGCCGCCTATCGAGCTTGGTTGGCAGAAGGCGGCGCTCAACCTGCCGTGGTTGCAGGCCATTCATTGGGTGAGTATTCAGCCCTTGTGGCCGCTGGTGTTTTGACATTGGCCCAAGCCGCGCCTCTGGTTCGATTCCGTGCTGCTGCCATGCAAGATGCTGTGGCTGTGGGAGTGGGTGCCATGGCTGCTATTTTGGGAATGGATGCTGCGAAAGTCATTGAAGGATGTGCGCAAGCAAAAGCCAGCTTCCCTTCTGACAGCGGTGAAGTCGTCGAGGCTGTGAATTTCAACGATCCTGCTCAAATTGTCATTGCGGGCAGCAAAGCTGCCGTTGAAAAAGCCTGTGAAGTTTTAAAAGCCATGGGCGCCAAGCGTGCTTTGAACTTGCCTGTGTCAGCGCCTTTTCATTCCAGCCTCATGAAGCCTGCAGCCGAAAAGCTGAAAGAAAAATTGGCAGCCACCACATTTGCAGCGCCTCAAATTAAAGTCGTCAACAACATCGATGTCGCCATTGAAACAGACGCCGATCGCATTCGAGATGCTCTGTATCGACAAGCCTTTGGTCCTGTGCGTTGGGTTGAATGCGTTCAAGCCATCAAGGCCCAAGGCGTGACCATGGTTCTTGAATGTGGCCCTGGCAAAGTTTTGGCAGGCATGGTCAAGCGCATTGATGCTGACATGACGGGCCTGCCTGTGTTCGATCCTGCCTCATTGGCACAAGCCAAAGGAGCGTTGGCATGACAACAACAGAATTCAAAGGCCAAGTTGCACTGGTCACGGGTGCTTCTAGGGGTATTGGCGCAGCCATTGCACTGGAATTGGCCAAACAAGGCTTGAAAGTCATTGGCACGGCCACCACAGACGAAGGTGCTGCTCGCATTTCTGATGCTCTGGCCGCCTATTCGGGCTGCCGTGGTGCCAATTTGAACGTCAATGATGCTGCTGCAGGTGAAGCACTGATCGACGAAATCGTCAAGTCACAAGGTGGCTTGCATGTGTTGGTGAACAACGCGGGCATTACCCGTGACACATTGGCCATGCGCATGAAAGACGACGATTGGGATGCAGTTTTGGACACCAATTTGA
>CALCBL010000099.1 GCA_937897495.1 uncultured Burkholderiales bacterium | reverse complement strand
TCTTTTTTGTAGTGGCGTATGGTGTACATGTCAAGCAAACCCTGCGTCGGGTGAGCATGACGGCCGTCGCCGGCGTTGACCACGTGCACGTGAGGCGCCACATGTTGCGCAATAAGGTAAGGTGCCCCAGACTCTGAGTGCCGCACGACAAAAATATCGGCCGCCATGGCCGACAAGTTGGCAATGGTGTCTAGCAGCGATTCACCCTTAGAGGCAGATGAACGCGCAATGTCAAGGTTGATCACGTCGGCCGACAAACGCGTGGCAGCAATTTCAAATGTGGTGCGGGTGCGGGTGCTGTTTTCAAAGAACAAATTGAACACGCTTTTACCGCGCAGCAAAGGCACCTTCTTCACTTCGCGGTCACTCACACTCACAAAGTTAGCCGCAGTGTCTAGGATGTGCGTCAGGATGTCGCGCGACAAACCTTCGGTGGACAGAAGGTGAATGAGTTCGCCGTTCTTGTTGAGTTGGGGGTTGCGTTTGTAGAGCATTGTTATTTTTTTCCTACTGAACTTGATTCATCTTGGGCTTGCACTTCAAAACTGAACTCGCCGTTGTCTAAGCGCGCCAGCGCCAAGGATTGCGAGTCGGGCAAGCTGACGCGTGCGGCTGCAAAGTCGGCTTGAATAGGCAGTTGCCTGCCGCCGCGGTCGACCAACACGGCCAGTCTGACACTGGCTGGGCGACCATAATCAAACATCTCGTTGATCACCGCGCGAATGGTGCGGCCGGTGTAGAGCACATCGTCCAAAATGAGCACGTCGGCCCCTTGAATTTCAAAGGGCAAGGTGGTTTGCCCACCCGCAGACAAACCGCGTTGGGCAAAGTCATCTCGGTGCATGGCCGAAGAGATGCTGCCATGTTTGCCACTGAGCCCCAAGTCTTTTTGCAAACGCTCAGCCAACCAAGCGCCGCCCGATGTGATGCCTACCAAACGTGTTTCGGATGTGCACATGGATCGCACACCGCGCAAGAGTTCGCCGTAAAGCGCCTCTGCATTCAAAGCCAATGCACTCACGGCAGACTCCTTAAAAATTGTTCCAAAATAATGCAAGCCGACGCGGCATCAGCATCCTTCGCGCCGCTGGCGATGGCTTCGGTGGTGCTGTAGCGTTCGTCCACTTCGTAGACATTCAAACCAAAGCGGCCGCGCAGTTGGCGAGCAAACTTTTGGGCGCGCAAGGTGTTCTCATGTGACGCGCCATCGGGGTGAAAAGGCACCCCCACCACCAAGGCATCGGGCGTCCACTCTTTGATGCGTTTTTCTATCTGTGCAAAACGCGCATCGCCTTCGGCCACCACTGTGGCTTGCGGTGTAGCCTGCTTCAGCATTCGATTGCCTACCGCCACACCCGTGCGCTTGAGTCCAAAATCGAAAGCCAAAAAACTCTGCTGAGACGCAGGCACAGAGAGCGCCTGGTCTAGCATCATGCGTGACCCGCATCGGTTGAAAGCATCCAAGGCTGCAAGCCCAAAAGGGCCAAGGCCTTTTCATAGCGTTGCTCGATGGGCGTTTCAAAAATAATATCTGGGTTAGCTTCCACAGTGAGCCAACTGTTTTCACCAATTTCAGATTCAAGCTGCCCCTCGCCCCATGATGCATAACCCAAGGTCACCAAGACACGTTTGGGACCAGAGCCGTTGGACAAGGCTTCAAGCACGTCTTTGGAGGTGGTCATGGCCAAGCCTCCTGGCACGCTTAAAGTTGAAGCGTAAATGGAGCTTGCAGCTTCTGCTTGATCGGCAGTTTCGTCATTGGCCGGTTCTTTGCTGGCTTCTGAGTTTTCGGCACTGGACAACCAAATAGGTTCATGCAATACAAAGCCTCGCTCGGTTTGAATGGGGCCGCCATGCAATACATTGGATTTCAATAAGTCTTCGCGGTGCAGTGGTAGGTCGACTTTGTCGAACAAATGCTTCAAACTGAGGTCGCCGGGCTTGTTGATGATCAAGCCCATGGCGCCCCGCTCTGAGTGTTCACACAAATAAACCACACTCTTGGCAAAAGTAGGGTCCTCCAGACCGGGCATGGCAATCAAAAAATGATGCGAAAGCAGAGTGGAGGCAAAATCGGCAGACATGTCCCAATTTTAACGGCCTCCAACCCATGCACAAACCCTTTTCTACCGGCTTGGTCTGGTTTCGCAGAGATTTACGCGTTGCAGACAACGCTGCGCTGTTCCACGCCCTCAAAAACTGCACCAAAGTGCATTGCGTGTTCGTCTTTGACACCGAAATCCTGCAGCACCTCCCCTCCCAAGACCGGCGGGTGGCTTTCATTCGAGAATCTTTGGTGGAATTGGACGAATTGCTCAGGGCCGCGGCGCTTCAGGCGGGGGTAGAGGCTTCTCTGGCAGCGCAACTGGGGCTCATCGTTCTGCACGGCAACACCTTGAAGGAAATACCCCATTTGGCCAAGCAAATCGAGGCGCAAGCCGTCTTTGCCAACCACGACGATGAGCCAGCAGCGCTGGCGCGCGACGCCCAAGTGCGCGGCGGCTTGGCCAATGCCGGCATTGCCTTCCATACCTACAAAGACCATGTGGTCTTTGAAAGGCAAGAAGTGCTCACTTTGGCGGGCAACCCCTACACCGTGTTCACCCCTTATAAAAACGCTTGGCTGAAGAAAATTCAACCCGAAGATTTGGCCGCCCACCCCGTGGCTGAGCATGCGTCAGCCTTGGTGCCAAGGCCTGCTCAGTTCCGCTTGCCTGTTCCAACACTGCCCGACATTGACTTTGAAAACATCGATCTCAAAGCGCTCCACTACAAACCTGGCGTATCGGGTGCTCAGGCATTGCTCGAGGACTTTCTTCACCGCATTGACCGATATGAAGAAACCCGCAATTTTCCTGCTATCAAGGGCCCCAGTTATTTAAGCGTGCACCTGCGATTTGGCACCATTTCCATTCGGCAGTTGGCCTTGGAAGCTTGGCGCCGGTACAAAACCAGCGAGGGCGCCAGCGTTTGGTTGTCAGAGCTTATTTGGCGTGATTTTTACGCTCAAATTTTGGCCAATTTCCCCCATGTCACCGAGCGCTGCTTCAAGCCCGACTACGACGCCATTCCTTGGGATCATGGCCCCCACGGGAAGGCCTTGTTTGCAGCTTGGTGCGAAGGCCGAACGGGTTATCCGCTGGTAGACGCAGCCATGGCGCAAATCAATCAAACGGGTTACATGCACAACCGGCTGCGCATGGTGGTGGCGTCTTTTTTAACCAAAGATTTAGGCGTCGATTGGCGCTGGGGCGAAAAATACTTTGCCCAGCATCTCATTGACTTTGACTTATCGGCCAACAACGGCGGTTGGCAGTGGGCCAGCTCAAGCGGCTGCGATGCCCAGCCCTATTTCCGAATTTTTAACCCCGTAACTCAGAGCGAAAAGTTCGATCCAAAGGGTAAATTCATCAAACGTTATTTGCCGCAGTTGGCTGCGCTTGAGGGCGCCGACATTCATGCCCCATGGGAAGCCAAACCACTGGCACTGCAAGCCGCAGGCATTACCCTAGGAAAAGACTATCCCCTGCCCGTGGTCAACCATGCAGAGGCCCGAGAAAAAACCTTGGCACGCTATGCCGTGGTGAAAAAATCAAGCTGAGTTTGGCCTAAGGTTGCCAAATTTAAGCAGCTTAAATGGCCACCATTTCAAAGTCTTCTTTGCGGGCACCGCACTCTGGGCAAGTCCAGTTCATGGGCACGTCGGCCCAAGCGGTGCCAGCGGCAATACCGTCTTCAGGGCAACCAGTAGCCTCGTCGTAAATCCAGCCGCAAATTAAGCACATCCAAGTTTTTGAATCAGTCACGTGTGTCACCAGTGTCGAATAGAATGAAACGATTGTATCGGGCTTCACTGTAACT
>CALCBL010000098.1 GCA_937897495.1 uncultured Burkholderiales bacterium | reverse complement strand
GTGTGCTCTTCCGATCTAACAAGACGTCATCCGTTGGCAACTCTTTCATCTTGGCGGCCACTTTGGTGCCATCATCGGTTTTGGCTGCGTCAACTGCTTTCAGGTAGTGAATGACGCTGGAGTAAACACCCGCATGAACCATCGAGGGGTACTTACCGCCATTGGCAGCAGCAAATCGCTTGGTGAATGCACGGGTTTGCTCATTCAAATCCCAGTAGAAAGTTTCTGTGAGCATCAGGCCCTGGGCTTTTTCCAAACTGAGCGAATGAACGTCAGGCAAGAAGACCAACAAGCCGGCCAAGTTCTGACCGCCTTTGGTAATGCCAAACTCAAAAGCTTGCTTGATCGAGTTGGTGGTGTCGCCACCGGCATTGGCCAAGCCAATGATCTTGGCCTTTGAAGCTTGCGCTTGCAACAGGAATGAAGAGAAGTCTTGCGTTGGGAACGGGGTGCGAACTTTGCCCACCACTTTGCCACCGTTTTTAAGCACAACGGCTTCGGTGTCACGCTCCAAGGCATGGCCGAAGGCGTAATCGGCAGTTAAGAAGAACCATGTGTCACCACCACTTTTGACAATGGCTTTGCCCGTGCCGTTGGCCAACATCCATGTGTCATAGGCCCAGTGAATGGTGTTGGCATTGCAAGCTTTGCCCGACAAGTCAGCTGTGGCAGAGCCAGAGTTGACGTGCAATTTGCCTTTGTCAGCCGAGATTTTGGCAATGGCCAAACCGACAGACGATGTAGGCACGTCGGCAATCATGTCGACTTTTTCTGTGTCGTACCACTGACGCGCAACATTGGAGCCAACATCAGGCTTGTTCTGGTGATCCGCGCCAACAATTTCAACTTTCAAGGTGCTTTTTGAAGCCCGGATGTAGTCTTCAACGGCCATTCTGGCGGCAACGACAGAGCCCTGCCCTGTAATGTCTGAATACAAACCAGACATGTCATTGAGCACACCAATTTTGACAATGCCGTCGGAAATTTGCGCTTGAGCCGATCCGGCAAAAGCACAGGCGGCCGCAACGGCCAAAGAAATAAGATTGCGTTTCATCGTGATCACTCCAGTTGAATTAAGAAAAGTCAGACACCCAAATACTCATGCAACATGCCCATCTTGCTAGAAAGTTCCTGCGAGGAGAAACCTTCCACAATCTGACCATGCTCCATGACATAAAAACGATCCGCCAGCGGTGCGGCAAATCGAAAGTTTTGTTCCACCATGATGATGGTGAAGCCCTTGGCTTTTAAAGCCGTGATCATTTTGGACAGTGCTTGCACAATGACAGGCGCTAGACCTTCAGAAATTTCATCCAACAGAAGGCACTTGGCACCTGTGCGCAAAATGCGGCCGACAGCCAGCATTTGTTGTTCGCCGCCAGATAGCCTTGTACCCGGGCTGCTGCGCCGCTCGTACAGGTTGGGAAACATTTCATAAATTTCATCGACGGTCATGCCACCAGGGGCAATGACAGGCGGGAGCATGAGATTTTCTTCGCAGGTGAGCGCAGAAAAAATACCGCGCTCTTCAGGGCAATAGCCCAAACCTAACTTGGCAATTTCATGCGTGGGCCAATTGACTGTTTCTTGGTTGTCAATGATGACAGAGCCCGTTCTGCGCCCTACCAATCCCAAAATAGATTTAACGGTGGTTGTGCGGCCTGCACCGTTGCGACCTAGCAGAGTGACAACTTCGCCATGATTGACGGTCAGATCAACGCCATGCAAGATATGCGATTCACCATAGTAGGCATGCAGCTGGCTAATGCGCAAGAACTCTGTGGAATTAGCCATGGGCGCCTTCCAACTCGTTGTCTGCTGTGCCCATATAAGCTTCCAAAACTTGTGGATTCTTGGAAACTGTTTCGTAGGGGCCTTCGGCAATGATTTGGCCTCGCTGCAACACACTGATGGTGTCGGCAATGCTGGCCACCACATTCATGTTGTGCTCCACCATCAGAATGGTGCGATTGGCGCTTACTTTTTTAATCAACTGAGTGACGCGGTCTACATCTTCATGGCCCATGCCTTGCGTGGGTTCGTCCAACAACATGAGTTCGGGGTTCATGGCCAAGGTGGTTGCAATTTCCAAGGCGCGCTTTCTGCCGTAAGGCAATTCCACAGCGGTTAAATTGGCCATGCTTGCAAGGTCCACCTCGTCTAACAAAGTCATGGCGCGGTCGTTTAACTGATTCAAGATGCGCTCGGAGCGCCAGAAATGCATGGAAGTACCCGTGGCACGCTGCAATGCAATGCGAACGTTTTCCATCACAGTGAGATTGGGAAACGTGGCCGAAATTTGGAAAGACCGAACAATGCCTTGACGCGCAATTTGCGCTGGCTTGCTTTGGGTAATGTCCTTGCCATTGAACAAAATTTGACCGCTGGTGGGGATGTGAAATTTGGTCAGCAAATTGAAAACAGTGGTTTTGCCAGCGCCATTGGGGCCGATCAAGGCATGGATCTGGCCTCGCTTGACGCTGAGGTTAACGCCACTGACGGCAACAAAGCCCTTGAACTCTTTCACAAGTTCATTGGTTTTCAAAATGAAATCATCAGACATGAAGCTAGGCACCGAATTCTAGAAAACACACACAGCAAGATGGCTGCGGCTATAACGCAGGCTATTGTGAGGCAAGTGAACACCCTTCAAGGCTATGGTTATCCCGAATTCCGCCTCCCAAATGTCTGGGAAATGAGCTTTAACTTAAGACCATGCCGCCATCGACGTGAATAGACTGGCCCGTCATGCCGCTTGATTCTGCAGAACCCAAATAAACGGCCAATCCCGCAATTTCTGAAGGGTTTAGAACACGACCTAAGGGCACTCTTGTTAAAGCTGCCTTGACCATGTCTTCCGGACTGACACCCGTTGTTTGCGCAACCTGTGCTTTGAGCTCTTCAACCATGTCTGTCTGAATAAACCCTGGACAAATGGCATTGACAGTGACGGCAAAGGGACTGGCTTCTAAGGCAACGCAGCGGGTCACGCCCACGACGGCATGTTTACTGACGTTGTAGGCGCTTTGATTTCGGGAGCCCCACTTACCAGCAGTCGAGGCCATGTTGACAATTCGACCATGGCGTCTCTCTTGCATGCCTGGCAAGCAAGCTTGCATGAAATTGAGAACGCCAAACAAATTCACATCCAACATGTCTTGGAAATCTTGAGGGGAATAGTCTAAAAAAGTTTTAGATCGATAGACGCCAGCGTTATTGACCAACACATCGACGCGGCCAAAATGTTGAGTCACTTTTGCTACGGCATCAAAGCATGCATCGCGATCCATCACATTGACCGCGAGGGTCATGATTCGATCTTCAGCCAAACCCAGGCTTTGTTTGACTTCTGTCAAACGCTGTTGGTCAGTTGCAATCAAACACAGTTTGGCACCCTCTGCCGCATACGCTTGTGCAATGGCAAGGCCAATGCCGCGACTGGCCCCAGTGATGATGGCAACTTGATTTTCTAAACGATGCGCCATGTTGGCTCCTTGTTTATGCTTGGGAATAGCCGCAAAGTTTTGCAACGATTTGCTTTGCATTTTCTGCAGTGACACGATCACCTCGCCAGACTGTGTGTGCATCTGCTCTGACGATGACAAAATGATGGCTGTATTCAAGCGGCCTATTTGGATAAGCACTGACATCCAATATTTTGAGAGGCATGTTGGCTTCACCAGCAGCCTTTAGAGCCGCACTTACTTCTGCATCGCATTCGGGCTTGAAGCAAAGCAATGTGTAAGCAGAGCCCAAGGCATCGTACAAAGAAGTGTCTTGTTCAAGCCAGAAGTGTGGGGCTCTGCAGCCGGGCACTGTAGAGGCCGTGAAACTGCCCATGCTGTAGTCAGGTGCAGACTCAGCGTCGTAAACCATGACGGGCGATTGATCGTAAAAATAGCCGAAGTTCAAACCTGCGCAGCAATATTGCTGAACATTCAAGTCGTACAAATCTTGGCCGAATGCGATCCTAGCGTTCGCACCCTCTGCAGATTGTTCTTCTAAATTTTCAGGAATTTCTTTTCGGCGCTTGCTCATGGCGTGCGCGTGGTTCATGGCAAAGCGCGAAACCTGCTCAGTGATGGGGTGCCGTTCTTTTTCATAGGCACTCAAAGCAAATGGTGAGGCCCAAGACTCGATTTGCGCCGCCAAATGCCAAGCCAAATTCGAAGCATCTGCCAAGCCAGCGTTCATGCCGTAGCCCGCATAGGGCACCCACAAATGGGCCGCATCACCCGCCACAAAAATTCGACCTTCTTGCAACTTGTCACTCACCAAACGACGGCCGAACCAGTCTTCTTTGCTCATCACTTCGTATTCGAATTGATCGTCTACACCTAAGATGGTACGTATGGCCCAATCGCGATCGACTGACTCAAAGTCTGCTTCATGGTCACGAAGGTAATTGTGAATGAGCCAAACTTCTTTGCCATCGATGGCGTAAATATTGCCGCTTCGCCTTGGGTTAACCGTGAACATGGCCCAAGCAGGCGGTGCTTTCATGTGTTCAATTAAATGAGGGGCCCTGATGCATGTGCTTTGAACGCGCTGCACCACCTCATCGCCAACCAGTTTGGCGCCTATTCCTTTTCGAACCATCGATCTGCCGCCATCGCATCCGACCATGTAAGCAGCAGACAAGGTCAATGCTTGCGAATCGGGTTGATCTAGATTTTGAATTTGTGCCGTCACCTGATTTGTATCTTGCGTGAAAGCCAGCACTTGATGCCGATACAAACAAGTTATCAAGGTTTGCTTTTGAACATGCCGTCTTAAGATGGGTTCAATGTACCTTTGGTTGATTCTGTGCGGTGGCTCTGGCGTTGGCCAATTGCCATCGGGCCCAGAATGATCGGTCAGTCGAGTGTTTCTGCCAGGAATATGAATTCTTGCTATCTCTTCACCCAATGTGGTGGTTCTGTAAGACACATCATGCGGGTAGTCATCGGGCAGGCCTGCTGCTCGCAAGTCTTGAGAAATACCCAAGGACCTGAAAAGCTCCATGCTGCGAGAAGAGATGTGATTGCACTTGACATCAGGCAAGGTCTCTGCCGACCGCAATTCAACCAAGAAGCTGGGTATACCGCGTTTGGCCAAGCACAAGGCCATGGTCATGCCGACGGGGCCACCCCCCACAATGAGCACGGTCGTATCAATTTGGGAGGCCGTATTCATAAAGGAATATTCAACGCATCGTATTCAAACAGCCAATCGTAGCGCCTTCTCACTTTTTCCGGCTCCCATTCAGCACTCACGTAGTCAACTGCTTTGTCGGAGTCAGAAAGTTGTGGGTTGTGAAAGCGTTTGGCGTTGTCGCTAGATCGGTTCACGATGTCGGCCGTGCGCTGCCAACGCAAATTTTCAAATTGGGCAAATGCTTCTGAAGCGGTGTCTTGCAATGACAAGCAGCGCGCCATGACGGCGGCATCTTCAATGGCCATGTTGGCGCCTTGTGCCAAAAAAGGCAAAGTGGGATGCGCAGAGTCGCCCACCAAACAAATCGAGCCTTGCGCCCAACCTTTTTGAGGCGATCGGCCAAGCAATGCCCATTTAAAAGGCTGCTCAATTTTGCGCATCAACTCGCCCACATCCTCATGCCAGTGTCCAAAATCTTGAAGCAACTCTTCGTGTGTTCCTTGTTCTGTCCAAGACTCTCCGCGCCAGCCATCTTTTTCAATGATGCCCACCACGTTCATCAATTGTCCGCCGCGCACAGGATAGGTAATGACATGCGCACCTGGCCCCACCCAATTGGTACCCACTTGGGCTTGTAAATGCGAAGAGATGGTATGGATAGGAACCAACCCACGCCAAGCCAGCAAACCCGTAAATTGCGCTTTGTCTTCACCCAATAATTTTTCGCGCAAAACAGAATGCACACCATCTGCCGCGATCAATCCAAAGGCGTGGTATTGGCTACCA
>CALCBL010000097.1 GCA_937897495.1 uncultured Burkholderiales bacterium | reverse complement strand
GTTTCCATGCTTGGCATTGGACTTGGCGTGGCCGCCTTGGTCATTGTCTTGTCTGTCATGAATGGCTTTCAGAAAGAAGTGCGCGACAGAATGCTCAGCGTGGTCTCGCACATCGAAGTGATTTCTGCAGATGGTGGTGCCTTAGAAGATGTGAGCGGTACGCTTCACCAAGTTCGCGCCAATCCCAACGTCATTGGCGCTGCGCCCTTCATTTCAGCGCAGGCCTTGTTGGCCCGGGGCGAGGACATGAAGGGCGTTTTGGTGCGAGGCATTGAGCCTGCGCTAGAACCTGGCGTGGTTGATTTATCAGTGGACTCACAGCTCAAAAATTCAGGCGTGCCCGGTATCAATGCACTGGTTCCTGGTGAGTTTGGGGTGGTGCTGGGCATTGATTTGGCCAGGCAGTTAGGCCTTCGAATCGGTGACCCCGTGACGCTGATCGCACCCAATGGCCAAGTCACACCGGCCGGTGTGTTGCCCCGACTCAAACAGATGCAGGTGGTGGGTGTGTTCAACTCTGGCCACTACGAATATGACGCTGCCTTGGTCATGATGCATGTGGCGGATGCCGGCAAAATTTTTCGCATCGAGGGACCCACCGGCATTCGCTTAAAAATCAAAAATTTGCATGAGGCGCGCTCTGTTGCGCGCGAGCTTGCGCCTGCATTGCCCATGGGCATGGCTTTGCGCGATTGGACGCAGCAAAACAGAACGTGGTTTGCGGCCGTGCAAGTGGAAAAGCGCATGATGTTCATCATCCTGACGCTCATTGTGGCCGTGGCCGCTTTCAACTTGGTGTCAACTTTGGTCATGAACGTCACCGACAAACGCGCCGACATTGCCATCTTGCGAACACTGGGCGCCAGTCCAAAAAGCATCATGGGTATTTTCATGGTTCAAGGCGCCATGGTGGGCATCATGGGCACTTTGGGCGGCTTGCTTTTGGGTCTGCTGATTGCTTTCAACATCGATGTCATCGTGCCGGCCTTGGAAGCCATCTTTCAAGCCAGTTTCTTGCCCAAAGACATCTACCTCATTAGCCGCATGCCCAGCGATCCTCAAATGTCAGACATCTTGCCCGTTGTGCTTATTTCATTGGCCTTGTCTTTTGTGGCAACGCTCTATCCCAGTTGGCGTGCCAGCCAAGTGAACCCAGCTGAGGCTTTGCGTTATGAGTAATGTTGCCCATCCGCCGGTGCTGGAAGTGCGCGGTTTAAGCAAGCGCTTTGACGAGGGCGGCTTGAGCGTGTCTGTCTTGCAGGGTGTCGACCTCACAGTGCAAGCTGGCGAGACGGTGGCCATTGTGGGTGCTTCAGGCTCGGGCAAGAGCACCCTCATGCATTTGATGGGCGGACTAGACTCGCCCACCCAAGGGCAAGTCTTGTTGCAGGGCCAAGATTGGTCTGGTTTCAATGCCTCAGAGCAAGGCTCAAGGCGCAACAAGTTGCTCGGATTTGTCTATCAATTTCACCATTTGCTGCCTGAATTTACCGCCCAAGAAAATGTGGCCATGCCACTTTGGATTCGCCGTGAATTGAAGGACGCGGCCAACGCCAAGGCCCTAGAAAGATTGTCGCAAGTAGGTCTTGAAAATCGTGCGTTACACAGGCCCGCCGAACTCTCGGGCGGTGAACGCCAACGGGTGGCCATTGCGCGCGCCATGGTCACGCAACCGGCGTGCGTATTGGCCGACGAACCCACAGGCAACCTAGACCGAGCCACCGCAGAAAGCGTGTTTGATTTGATGTTAAGCACTGCAGAAAAACAGGGCACCGCGTTTGTGGTTGTCACACACGACCCGCAACTTGCCGCGCGCTGTAGTCGCGTGCTTCGATTAGACAAAGGCGTTCTGCAATCATGAGCATGCGCTGGATTGACAGCCATTGCCATTTAGATGCACCTGAGTTTGATTTAGACCGCACTGAGGTTCTACAAAAAGCTCAATCTCAGGGCGTGGCTTGGTGCGTCATGCCAGCCGTTCAAGCCAAAGACTTTTTGCCGCTGCAAAAACTGGCGCAAGAACTTCACCAGCCCTATGCTTTGGGCATTCACCCGTTGTTTGTGCCGCAGGCTCAAGAACAAGACCTGGCATTTTTGGCGCAATGCATTGAGAGTGCGCTGGCGCAAGATGCCCATGGGCAAAGGATAGACCCAAGCTTGGTGGCCTTAGGGGAAATTGGTTTGGACTTTTTTGTGCCGGCTTTGTGTGAACCCGCCATGCGCGAGAAGCAAGAATTTTTCTACCATGCCCAATTGAAAATTGCACAAAAGTTCAAGTTGCCCGTGATTGTGCATGTGCGCAAATCGGCAGATGAGTTGTTGAAGGGGCTCAGACGCTTTGCTGTGCAAGGCGGTATTGCGCATGCCTTCAATGGCAGTTTTCAGCAAGCCAACACATTCATTGAGATGGGGTTTGCGTTGGGCTTTGGCGGTGCACTGACCTTCGAGCGTGCCTTGCAATTAAGGCGTTTGGCCACAGAGTTGCCCCTCTCTGCTTTGGTCTTAGAAACAGATGCACCCGATATACCGCCGCACTGGATTTACAAAACACAATCTGAACGACAATCGAGCCAAGCGCTACCCAGTCAAGCGCGCAATGAGCCCGCTCAGTTGCCGCGCATAGGTGCTGTATTGGCTACATTGCGAGGTGTTTCTGCTTCAGACATTGCCCATGCAACGCTTGTGAATGCGCAGCGTGTTTTGCCACAACTTCAATTTTTCGAAACCCTATGAGAAAACCTTCAAGCAAAGCCCTTGAGCTTCCCGAAGTGAACTTCTCCGAAGATGGCGAGTCGCGCTATTTGCATTTGGGCACGCCTTGGATTCAGGGTTCGATGAAGATCAAAGAGCCATTCGATTTAGACCTTGAATACATTCAACGAATGATGGTGGGCTTGCTGTTCTTAAAGAGCGCCTCGGTGGCCGGGCGTCACGCCATGCAGTTGGGTTTGGGCGCCGCCAGCCTCACCAAGTTTTGTTACAAGAAGCTTCGCTGGACGTGCACGGCCATTGAACTTAACCCGGGTGTCTTGCATGCGTGCAGGGGCTGGTTCAAGTTGCCAGAAGACGGTCCTCGCATGCGGGTCATCATTGCCGATGCGGCTTTAGAAATTCAAAGTCAAGAGTGGTTGGGAACTGTCGACATTTTGCATGTCGATTTGTATGACCATGAAGCTGCAGCGCCAGTACTCGACGACGTTGCGTTTTACAAAAACTGTCGCGCGCTTTTAAGTGATGAAGGCACCATGACGGTCAATTTGTTTGGTCGCACATCGAGCTACGAAAAGAGCTTGGCCAAAATGGCCGAAGCCTTCGGTGAAGATGCCTTGTGGGCTTTTAAGCCCACCCGAGAGGGCAACACAGTGGTCATGGCCCAACGCGTAGCAAGCCGTCCCAAAAGAGATCAATTGTTAGCCCAAGCAGAAGCCATAGAGAACAGATTTGGCCTGCCAGCCACAAAATGGTTAAAGGTTTTCAAACCTCTGCTGATGTAATTTAGGGCTCAAATGGCTAAAAACTTAGGGTAAACCCAAAAGCTGGTATTGTTTTCTCACAACGGGTAGGTGAAACCCACATTCAAAAGGGGTGTGTTTGGGCACAAAATCCGCCATCCCAAACTTTTTGGAGGAGCGTTCCTGTGAAAATCAAAAGTCAAAAAGACTTTTACTCCGGACTTGTGTACACCGTCGTTGGTGCAGCATTTGCTTACGGAGCTACAAGCTACAACATTGGAACTGGTGCCCGCATGGGTCCTGGTTATTTCCCACTTTTGTTGGGCTCCATTTTGGCCATCATTGGCGCCATCATCTTGTTCAAATCCCTGGTTGTTGAAACACCC
>CALCBL010000096.1 GCA_937897495.1 uncultured Burkholderiales bacterium | reverse complement strand
CCGCCCACCCACATGCTCGCAGCCAGTCGCATGTATTCTTTTTGCACAGCCTCTAATTCAGGCGAGTACTCCATCTCAAAGAGCGTCGATTTTTTCAAACGGCTTCGGCGAATCACATCCAGATCAGGGAAGTGCGCTGCCAGCTTCAATCCAATCCGATCGTTGTACTTGTCGATTTGATCGGTGGCTGCACTGCGATTGGCAATGACACCGCCCAAACGCACGTTGTAATTTTTGGCCTTGGCACCAATGGCTTGCACAATGCGGTTCATCGCAAAGATGGAATCGAAATCGTTGGCGGTCACAATCATGGCGCGATCTGCATGCTGCAAGGGTGCGGCAAAACCACCGCACACCACGTCGCCCAGCACATCAAAAATCACCACATCGGTGTCTTCAAGCAGGTGATGCTCTTTGAGCAACTTCACCGTCTGACCCACCACATAACCACCGCAGCCTGTGCCTGCAGGCGGGCCGCCTGCTTCTACACACATCACACCGTTGTAGCCTTCAAAGACAAAGTCTTCAACGCGCAATTCTTCAGCGTGAAAGTCAACCGTTTCAAGCACGTCAATGACCGTGGGCAGCATCTTCTTGGTGAGTGTGAAGGTGCTGTCGTGCTTGGGGTCGCAGCCAATTTGTAAAACGCGTTTGCCCATTTTGGAAAATGCAGCAGACAGGTTAGACGAGGTGGTGCTTTTGCCAATGCCGCCCTTGCCATAAATGGCAAAGACTTTGGCATTGCCAATTTTCACATTGGGGTCTAGCTGAACTTGCAAGCTGCCCTCGCCATCCAATTTGGGATTGCGTTTCACAGTGGGAAACGGTAGGGTTTCAACATTCATGGGGTAGCTCCTTCATAGACGCCTTCTAAGCGATCTTCCAGTTCTTCACTTACTTGTCGAAGGGCTTGCAAGGTCTCGGCATCGGGCTGCCAATAGTTGCGTTCAGACGCTTCGATCAAACGGTTTGCCACGCGGGCAGAGGCCGTCGGATTCAGTTT
>CALCBL010000095.1 GCA_937897495.1 uncultured Burkholderiales bacterium | reverse complement strand
CGCATGGCCGGCCATTTCGCATGGGCTCGGTAGGGCAGTATTTGCTGTAACCAGCGCTCTGGCGCTGGCCGTGCTAGGCACTGTGTCAGTGAACGATCACATGCAAGAGTCATCCGGCGTGGAAATGAAAGGCCGCAATTTCTATGGCACTCTGAGAGTTTTTGCATTTCCCGATGGCGGATACCGCAGCATGCTTCATGGTCAGATCGTGCATGGCAAACAATTCTTAGCCCCAGAGCGCGCGATGGAGCCCACCACTTACTACAACGCCGATGCAGGCGCCGGACTTGCCATCACCACACAAATGATCACAGGTCCTGTTCGCGTCGGTGTGATTGGCTTAGGTGTGGGTACTTTGGCCGCATATGGCAGGCAAGGCGACACTTACCGAATTTATGAAATCGATCCACTCGTCATTGGCATGGCAAAAACCAACTTCAGTTTTTTGTCAAAGACTTTGGCTCAAACAGAACTTGTTCTGGGCGATGCAAGACTGCAACTCGAAGCTGAATCGCCACAGCAATTTGATGTCTTGGTGGTTGATGCTTTTTCAGGCGATTCAGTGCCCGTGCACTTGCTCACACGTGAAGCTTTTGCGCAATACGCCAGGCATTTAAAACCGAATGGCGTGATGGCTGTCCACATCACCAACCGATTCTTAGATCTCCAACCCGTCATTCAAACTGCAGCCCAAACACTAGGCTTTACAGCCCGACTCATTGACCACCCTGGAGACGAAGATCGCTTGGTTTACCCTTCTAGCTGGGCTTTGCTGGCCAAGGACCCTCAATGGTTTGCACAAAATGCTTTGAAGGCCGCCACAACACTGGAAAGTCCAAATGGGTTTGTGCCTTGGACTGACGACTACAGCAGCTTGTTTGCCGTTGTGAAATGATTGATGACTAAGGCTCTAGAAACCGATGTCCTGATTGCAGGCGGTGGGCCCTTTGGCCTTATGTTGGCCAACGAGTTAGGACGCAGACACATCAAGTGCCTTCTGGTCGACCCCA
>CALCBL010000094.1 GCA_937897495.1 uncultured Burkholderiales bacterium | reverse complement strand
CTGGCCACGATCAATACGGTGGGTCTGCGCAATTCAGAATTTGCGGTGTTGATCGTGGCCAGGCACTGGAGTCAGCCCATCGAGTGGGCCATTCACCGCACCATTGCCGAAAAAGAAGGCGTGTTGCCCGCCACATGCGACGCCATTGCGGAAGGCCGCCGCCCAGACAACATGACCGAAGATGAAACGCTGATTTACAACGTGCTAGAAGAGCTTCGCAACAACCGCAGTCTGAGCGACACCACGTATGGCCAACTTCACAAAAGGTTTGGCGAACAAGGCGTGATTGATTTGGTGGCGCACTATGGTTATTACAGCTTGCTGGCCATGACCATGAATGTGGCGCGTACGGCTGTGCCCCAAAATACGGCCCCTGTTGCTGGATTGAAAACCATTCCAGGTTAACACCATGATCAATAAGTTCGTTGACAGCGTAGCTGAGGCTTTGGCCGATACGCCTGATGGCGCTACCGTTTTGATCGGCGGTTTTGGCACGGCAGGCATTCCCGATGAACTCATTGAGGGCCTGTTGGTCCAAGGCGCCAAAGACCTTACGCTGGTCAACAACAACGCCGGCAATGGCGACCAAGGTTTGGCTGCACTGCTCAAAGCGGGTCGTGTTCGCAAAGTGGTTTGCAGTTATCCCCGTCAAACTGACTCTCATGTTTTTGATGGCATGTACCGCTCGGGTCAAGTTGAATTAGAACTGGTGCCGCAGGGCAATTTGGCAGAGCGCATTCGCGCAGCAGGGGCAGGCATTGGTGGGTTTTTTTCACCTACAGGCTACGGCACCGATCTGGCCAAAAATGCAGATGGCTCATTGAAGGAAACCCGCGAAATCAATGGCCGAATGTACGTGTATGAAACGCCTATTCATGGCGATTTGGCCCTCATTCGCGCAGAGCGTGGCGACCGTTGGGGCAACCTGACGTTTCGCAAAGCCGCCCGAAATTTTGGACCAGTCATGGCCATGGCAGCGCGCAAAACGGTGGCCAGTATTTTTGAAAAGGCCGAACTGGGCGGCATTGACCCCGAGACAGTCATCACACCTGGTATCTTTGTTCACGCGGTGGTTCACATCCCTCGTGTTGCCACGCAAGCCGGAGGCATCAAAGCATGAGCTACATACGTCGTACCAAAGATGAACTGGCCGCTCGCGTTGCAAGGGACATTCCAGAAGGCGCCACTGTGAATTTGGGCATTGGTCAACCGACCTTGGTGGCCAATCACATACCGCCCTCGCTTGAAATTTTGTTGCACAGTGAGAATGGTATTTTGGGCATGGGGCCTGCGCCTGCGGCTGGCCAAGAAGATTACGATTTGATCAATGCGGGTAAGCAGCCTGTCACGCTTTTGCAGGGTGGTGCTTATTTTCACCATGCCGACAGCTTCGCCATGATGCGCGGCGGCCACTTAGACATTTGTGTGTTGGGCGCTTTTCAAGTCAGTGCCACGGGCGATTTGGCCAATTGGCACACAGGTGAGCCTGGTGCCATACCCGCTGTGGGTGGCGCCATGGATTTGGCCATTGGGGCCAAGCAAACTTGGGTCATGATGGACTTGCTCACCAAGCAAGGGCAGAGCAAATTGGTCTCTGCGTGCAGTTACCCCTTAACGGGTATTGGCTGTGTGAAGCGGGTCTATACCGATTTGGCCACGCTGGCTTGCACAGCCAATGGGCTGTTGGTGATCGACATGGTGCCCGGTTTGACGCTAGAGGCTTTGTCTGAACTTATTGGCTTGCCGCTGGCTTTAATGGCTTCGTCGCCAACATGAAACACAGCGAGCCCAAGGCTGAAAGCAAAGCAAGCAGGCTGAAGCCCAATTGGTAATTGCCAGTGAGGTCGGCCAGCACGCCAGCCAACATGGGCCCGATAATTTGACCCATTGAAATGATGGCGGCAGACAAACCCATGATGAGGCCAATGGCATTGCGGCCAAAATAATCGGCGCGAATGGCTTGCATGAACGGGCCTCGCAAGCCCCAAGCCACACCATGAAAAATACCAAACCCAATCAGCATGGCCATGTCGTTGGCAAAGGTGAGGCAAAGCATGCCGAGCGCATGCGCCAACATGCACAGCGCAGCCACTTTTCTTTTCTCAAACATATCGCCCAAAGTGGCGCCCATCAAGACGCCCCCTAATTGAGCAAAGGTCATGAACAAAATCACCCAGCTGGCGGTGGCCACCGAATAGCCTAAGCCTTCTTTCATGTGCGTAATGGCATGTACATTGACGGCAGAGACGATGAGAAGTGCAAGGCCATGCCCAATGGCCAGCATCCAAAAGGCCCTAGTTTGAACGGCCTCTTTGGCTGTGAATTCAACTTGAGTTTCAACAGACGAATCGCCTTGCTCTGCTGCTTTGAGCGCAGGGTCGATGCCGTCGATATGTTGGCCGTGGTCTTCAGGCCGCCGCAGAATCATGCCCGCCAAGGGCAGGCCAAAGAGCAAGACCAGCAAACCTGTGCCACCTGCGGTGTAGCGCCATCCCCAATGTTGAATCGACCAAGCCATGAGGGGCACCACCAGACCGCCCATGGCCAGTCCCAAACTCATGATGGACAGCGCGCGTGCTCTGAATTTTTCAAACCATTGAACTAGGGCCACTGAAAGCGGAAAGTAGCCACTGAGACTGGCACCAATGGCCATCAAAATGGCGCTGGTGTAAAACGTGGCGACAGCATTCACTTGGCTGAGCAAGAGCAAGCCAGCGCTGAAAAGCACCATGCCCAAGCGGATCATGGCTTGTGGGCCGACTCGGTCCATGATCCAACCCAATACCGGGCCAATGATGGCGGCTTCGACGGATTGC
>CALCBL010000093.1 GCA_937897495.1 uncultured Burkholderiales bacterium | reverse complement strand
AGGTGCCTTCACAGCCGCAGTGGCTGCACGTGCCAACAGAGCCAGCTTGCGCGCGGTTGAAACCACAGTGCGGTGGTTTACAGAATCGAGGCCTTCCCGCTCTAATTGTTTACCGATTTCGGCATAGACCAAACGTGCAGCTTGAATGGCAGGGAGACAGTCTCGTGGCAATTCTGCCAAACCAAATTCGCCGCGGCGGTACAGCGCGTCAGCGCGCAATAACAAGCGCTGTGTGAAACCCGCAATGCGCGAATCGAACACAGGATTGGCCAACCAAGCATCAGCATCCATGCCAATTTCACGGAACCAAGCACGGGGAATGTACAAGCGCCCCATGCGCGCATCGGTGCCAACGTCTCTGGCAATGTTGGTCAGTTGCATGGCCACGCCCAGCTCGCTTGCGCGTGCAATGGCGGTGTCTGTGCTTGCGCCCATGATGATGGACATCATGGCACCTACGGTGCCGGCAACTCTGGCGCCATAGGCCTCTACATCGGCCAAGTTTTCGTAGCGGCGGCCTTGCGAGTCCCACAAGAAACCATCTAGCAAGGCCTCGAGCAAGCCAACGGGAATACCATAGCGGTGGACCACAATGGTCAACGCCCGGTCTGCATCTTCTGAAACAGGGCGTCCTGCATAGATGGCCGCTAAGCGCGACTTCAAATCTGCCATGGCCAAAACAGGGTCATCACCTTCGTCAATGGCGTCGTCGGCCAAACGGCAAAACGCATAGAGCGCAATGGCGGGTGGCCGCAAACGGACCGGCAGCAAGCGCGAGGCTGCAAAAAAAGATTTGGAACCACCGCGCATGAGTTTGGTGCAAGCCTCTAAGTCGTAAGGCAAAGACACTGGCGGAGAACTCAAGCTTGAATCAGGCAAAAGATTTGACATCGGGTACCACCGTTTCAAGCATTTTTGCAGACATTAAAACACTGGGCACACCAGCACCCGGCTGGCTACTGGCACCCACCATGAACAAGCCATCGACATCTTCGCTTCTGTTGTGTGGCCGGAACCATGCACTTTGAACCAAGATGGGCTCTAGGCCAAAACCCGCGCCTTTGTAAGACCACAAGCGATCTTGAAAGTCTTGCGGGGTGGTGACTTTGGAAGACACCACATGTTGCTTCAAATCAGGCAACACACTTTCTTGGAGCACCGTGGCAATGGCATCGCGGTACTGCTCGGTGATGGCGGGCCAGTCGGTTTCACTGCTCAGGTTGGGTACCACTGAGAGCGCATAAAAACTGTCGCAACCTTCGGGCGCCAAAGAAGGATCGGTAGCGGTGGGACGGTACAGATACAGGCTAAAGTCTTCCGACAACTTGTGATTTTTGAAAATATCTTGCAGCAAGCCTTTGTAGCGTGGGCCTAAGACCA
>CALCBL010000092.1 GCA_937897495.1 uncultured Burkholderiales bacterium | reverse complement strand
AGCCTCTTCGACAACACGACAGGCATACATGACCACAACCCTCTGAGCCGTTTCGGCCACCACGCCCATGGCGTGGGTGATCAGCATGATGGACATGCCCATTTGAGATTTAAGCTCGTTCAGCAAATCCAAAATTTGCGCTTGAATGGTCACGTCTAAGGCGGTGGTGGGCTCATCGGCAATGAGCAATTTGGGTTTGCAAGACAAGGCCATGGCAATCATCACCCTCTGGCGCATACCGCCAGAGAACTGATGAGGATAGTCATTGACCCGTTGTGCTGGCTTGGGAATATTGACCAGTCCCAACATGTCACTGGCCTTGGCCATTGCCTGCTTAGTTGTCAGGCCTTCGTGCAGCCTGAGTGTCTCGGCAATTTGCTCACCCACACTCAAAACCGGGTTGAGTGAAGTCATGGGCTCTTGAAAAATCATGGCAATTTCTTTGGCCCGCAGATTGCGCATGGTTTGCGCATCTGCTTGCACCAAGTCTGTGCCCTCGAACCATATCTGACCATTGGCGATGCGTCCGGGCGGCATGGCCAAGAGTTTCATGATGGTCATGGCGGTCACACTTTTACCGCAGCCCGACTCACCCACCACGCCCAGCGTTTCGCTTCGATCGATGTGAAAGTTAACGCCATCGACCGCATGCAACACACCGTCATCGGTGTCAAAGTGAACTTGAAGGTCTTTAACTTTCAACAAGGGGTTGGTGGACATCCAGAAATCTCTTTAAAGCACGCGGCGAGGATCATAGGCATCCCGCAAGCCGTCGCCAATGTAATTGATGGTGAGCACAGTGATGAAGATCAAGGCGCCAGGAAATAAGGCCCAGTGAACCGCCACATCCATGTGATCTTTGGCATCGAACAAAATGCGACCCCAGGTAGGAATGTCGGGTGGAAATCCAAGCCCTAAAAATGACAGCGTAGACTCTGCAATGATGGCCGCAGCCACATCGATGGTGGCCGCCACAATGACTGGGCCCATGGCATTGGGCAAGATATGCACGGTGACTTGACGCCATGGGCTGGCCCCCAAAGCACGCGCCGCTTCCACAAACTCTTTTTCACGCAATGTCAGAAATTGGGCCCTGACCAATCGGGCCACAGGCATCCAGCGCAAGCCCCCAATGACGGCTACAACCAAAATAAAAACACCTGCCTCGGGGCCCACTAATTTTTTCAAGGTGTCGTTGAACAAATAGAAAATCAAAAGCAACAAAGGCAATTGTGGCA
>CALCBL010000091.1 GCA_937897495.1 uncultured Burkholderiales bacterium | reverse complement strand
GTGAGGAATGTGCTGGTGCGGCGCATGCCAGTTGGAATGAGGGTGTCGCGACCTTTTTCAAAAGGCGTCCAGTCGGGCAAGGCTTGGCCGCCTTCTGCAAAGCTAGACCAGAGTGCTTCGATGTCATCGCGTGATGTGGTTTCGTCCAAAGACACGCCAATGCTGTCGGCGCTTAATTTGCGCAGGTTCAAACCTTTGAGCACCGCTTTTTGTAGAATGGCATGGGTGCGTTCACCGGTGTTAATTTGCAGCGTGTCAAAGGCGGATTTGTGGGCCAGTTTGCAACCGAGTTGTTCCAAGCCTTCGGCCAAGATGGCGGTGAAACTGGCCACGCGTTGGGCAATGCGCTTCAAACCTACAGGGCCGTGATAGACCGTGTACATGCTGGCGACCACTGCCGGCAAAACTTGCGCCGTGCAAATGTTGGAAGTTGCTTTTTCGCGGCGAATGTGTTGCTCGCGTGTTTGCAAAGCCAAGCGATACGCAGGGTTGCCGTGCACGTCTACACTGACGCCCACCAAACGGCCGGGCATAGAGCGCTTGTATTCATCGCGGCAGGCCAAGTAAGCGGCGTGCGGGCCACCGGCGCCCATGGGCATACCGAGGCGCTGCGTGGTGCCCACCACAATGTCGGCGTCCATTTCGCCGGGTGGCGTGAGCAGTGTCAATGCCAACAAATCGGCGGCCACAATGAAAGCTGCTTGAGCAGCATGGGCTTGTGCAATGACGTCTTTCAAATTGTGCGTCATGCCCGAGGTGGAAGGGTACTGCGCCACCACTGCAAAGTAGTCGTGCTGCTGCATGAGCTCGGCGGTTAAACCCACCAACACTTTCAAACCCAAAGGCGCTGCACGCGTTTGAATCACTTCAATGGTTTGCGGATGGCAGTCACTGGCCACAATGATGTTGTTGCTTTTTGATTTGACCGAACGCTTTGCCAAGGTCATGGCTTCGGCTGCAGCAGTGGCCTCGTCCAACATGGAAGCGTTGGCAATGGGCATGGCGGTTAAATCGCAAATCATGGTTTGGAAATTGACCAAGGCTTCCATGCGGCCTTGGCTGATTTCGGCTTGGTAGGGTGTGTAGGCCGTGTACCAAGCGGGGTTTTCCAAAATGTTGCGCAAAATCACGCCAGGTGTGTAGGTGCCGTAATAGCCCTGGCCAATGAAGCTCTTGAGTATTTTGTTTTGCTGCGCCATGGCTTTGAGTTCTGCCAACGCACCGGCCTCTGTCAAGGGCGCAGGCAACTTCATGGCCTGACTGCGTGCAATGGAGGCGGGCACGATGCTGTCAATGAGCGCGCGGCGTGAAGCCTCGCCGATGACCGACAACATGTGTTTTTCATCCGCTTCACTGATGCCAATGTGGCGTGCAATGAACTCACTCTCGTTTTCGAGTTGGGTTAAGGGGGCGGCAGAGGACATCAACATGGTTTGACTTTCAGACTCTAAGTTTGATCAAAAATTTAAAAAGCAAAAAACTTCAAACAAATTTCAATGAGACGCTGCAAACGCTGAGTAAGCAGTTTCGTCCAACAAAGCATCCACTTGCGATGCATCAGTCAGCTTGACTTTGAAGAACCAACCAGCACCCAGAGGGTCAGTATTGGCCAAAGCGGGATCTGCACGCAGTGCTTCATTCACTTCCGTAATTTCGCCACTGATCGGCATGTAAACATCGGCAGCCGCCTTCACAGACTCCACCACACCCGCCACAGCCTTTTGTTCAAAACTGCTTCCCACTTCAGGCAGTTCAACAAACACCACATCACCCAACGCATCTTGCGCATGGTGCGTAATGCCCACCGTGGCCACATCGCCGTTGACCAAAATCCACTCATGCTCTTCCGTGTACTTCAAACTCATTTTTCTCTCCTTGTTTAATTCGATTCAGTGATTTGGGGTCAAGTTAATTGGGGTCAGATCACAATTATTTTTAAAAATCTTCGTGTTTTAGCCGCGGTAATACCGATTGGGCACAAACGGCATGGCACTCACAGTCATTGGCACAGCCTTGCCGCGCACGATGGCGTTCACAACAGTTCCTAAGCCAGTACTTGCCAAGTCAACATAGCCCATGGCCACAGGCACATTGGCAGTAGGTCCTAATAAGCCGCTAGACACTTCGCCAATTTTGATGCCCTGCATGTTCTGCAATTCCACATGCTCGCGCACCGGAATGCGCTCTTGTGCAATCAGGCCAACGCGTTTGCGTGTGAGGGTGCGTGAGCCATCCAATTGGCCCAGCACAATGTCGGCACCTGGGAAACCACCTGCGCGCGCACCCCCTGTGCGGCGAACCTTTTGAATGGCCCAATTGAGACCCGCTTCAATGGGGGTGGTGCTGGTGTCAATGTCGTTGCCATACAAACACAAGCCAGCTTCAAGTCGCAAAGAGTTGCGTGCACCTAAGCCAATTGGCTTGACTTCTGCTTGAGCCAACAACGCACGTGCAAATGCATCGACATGATCGTTGTGCACAGAAATTTCAAAGCCATCTTCTCCGGTGTAGCCAGAGCGCGTGATGAACAAATCAGCACCTTGCCACTCAAACGATGCGCCCGTCATGAAGACCAATTTTTCGACTCCACGCACCGTGCGCGATAAAGCATCAACGGCCTTGGGTCCTTGCAAAGCCAAGAGTGCGCGTTCAGGCATGGGAATGACTTGGCACTGGGCGCCAATGCGCCCTTGTATGTGCGCAATGTCGTTCACTTTGCAAGCACCATTCACAATGACAAAAATGTCTGTGCCGCGGTTGACAAACATCAAGTCGTCAATGATGTTGCCTTCATCCGTTAGCAGTAAACCGTAGCGCTGTTTTCCGACTGGCAAGTCGATCACATCAACAGGCATCAGGGATTCAAAAGCTGATGCAGCATCGGTGCCCACCAATCGCAGTTGCCCCATGTGCGACACATCAAACAAGCCAGCCTCAGCGCGCGTATGGATGTGTTCAGCCATCAAGCCCATGGGGTATTGAACCGGCATGCTGTAGCCCGCAAAGGGCACCATGCGCGCGCCCAATTCAAGATGCAGCGCATTGAGAGGGGTATTGAGCAAAGCAGTGGTGTCAGCGGACAAATCAGTTCTCCAAGGGCAATGTAAAACCATGACCGAAATCATGGGTTGCCCTCGCTGTCCGCTTTACCTGAGCGATTCGCCGGGTGAGCCCTTCAAACAGAAAGAATCACTGCGGGTTGCGCCTTCGGTGGAGGGTTCGACCAGATGGCCCACCCTCTCTCTCCAGTGAGGAAGCGTTCGTGGCCAAACCACGAACGTTTGTCAGTCCTTTGTACCTGAGCGTTCAGAAGCATTTCAGCTTCCTGCGCCTTCGGCGGCGGCCCATTTTGAAAACAGACCACGCTCTCCTGACCATTCAAATTATAAACAAGTCTTCAAGGCCGTAAGACACTTTTTACATGCCTGAGTAATTTGGGCCCCCGCCACCCTCTGGGGTAACCCAGACGATGTTTTGAGTGGGGTCTTTGATGTCGCAGGTTTTGCAATGCACACAATTTTGGGCATTGATTTGCAGGCGATCGGATTGGTCTTCGTTTTTCACATACTCATAAACACCGGCAGGGCAGTAACGCGCCTCTGGTCCAGCAAACTTGGCCAAGTTGATGCCCACAGGCACGCTGGCATCCTTCAAGGTGAGGTGAGCGGGCTGGTTTTCTTCGTGGTTGGTGTTGCTGATGAATACACTGGACAAGCGATCAAAGGTGAGCTTGCCATCAGGCTTTGGATACTGAATGGGCTTGCACTCAGCCGCGGGCTTTAAATAGGTGTGGTCGGCCGCGGTACGGCGGATGGTCCATGGCACGTGGCCGCGCAGCAAGAACTGCTCTACGCCAGTCATGAGGGTGCCCACAGTGCGGCCCTTTTTGAACCATTGCTTGAAGTTGCGAGCCTTGTTCAGTTCGGTATAGAGCCAACTGTTTTTGAAGGCTTCTGGGTAGGCACTGAGTTCGTCATGTTGACGACCCGCTTGCAATGCTTCGTAAGCCGCTTCAGCCGCCAACATGCCCGTTTTAATGGCCGCATGGCTGCCCTTGATACGGCTGGCATTGAGATAGCCAGCTTCGCAGCCAATGAGGGCGCCGCCAGGAAATACTGTTTTGGGCAATGACAAAATGCCGCCAGCCGTAATGGCACGTGCACCGTAGGAAATGCGCTTGGCTGGTGCAATGCCTTTGGCTTCGTCGCCTTCAAAGTACCAGCGAATATTGGGGTGTGTCTTGAAGCGTTGGAATTCTTCAAAAGGGCTGAGCCAAGGGTTGGTGTAATCCAAGCCCACTACAAAACCAACGACCACTTTGTTGTCTTCCATGTGATACAGGAAGGAGCCGCCGTAGGTTTTTTCATCTAAGGGCCAGCCGGCGCTGTGCAAAGCCAAGCCGGCTTTGTGACGGGCAGGGTCGATTTCCCACAATTCTTTGATACCAATGCCGTAGCTTTGAGGATCTTTGCCTGCGTCAAGCTTGAAGCGAGAGATGACTTGCTTGCCCAAATGGCCACGTGCACCTTCTGCAAACACAGTGTACTTGGCGTGCAGTTCCATGCCCAATTGGAAGTTTTCGGTGGGCTCGCCATCTTTGCCAACGCCCATGTTGCCGGTCGCCACGCCTTTGACGGCGCCATTGTCGTTGTACAAAACTTCGGCGGCTGTAAAGCCAGGAAAAATTTCAACGCCTAATGCTTCAGCTTGCTCGCCAAGCCAGCGCGTGAAATTTCCCAAGCTGATGATGTAGTTGCCATCGTTGTGAAAGCAAGGTGGCAAGGTGAAATTGGGCACGCGTGTGGCGCCCGTTTCGGTGGTCATCAAGAAAATATCTTCTGTGACGGGTTGGTTCAGAGGGGCGCCCATTTCTTTCCATTTTGGAAAGAGTTCTGTCAAAGCGATGGGGTCCATGATGGCGCCGGACAAAATGTGTGCACCAGGCTCTGAGCCTTTTTCTAAAACCACCACAGAAACGTCATTGCCTTTTTCTAGAGCCAACTGTTTCAAGCGAATGGCTGCGGACAAGCCTGCAGGGCCGCCGCCCACCACGACCACGTCGTATTCCATCGATTCGCGGGGACCGTGTGTGTTCAAAATCTCTTCGGGTGTCATGGGAAGACTCGCATTAAGTTAAGGGTCTGATGGGCAATTATCGGACCTGTGGATCATTTTAAGCGCGGAACAGGCAGAATCCACGTACAAGCAGGTGGTGTTTAAACATCCCTTCTTTGCTTTCAATCAGAGACAAAGACACATGAAATTTGAAATACCTGAGATCAAGAAAAAAGTTCACGAAATGATCATTCCCATTCGTTGGGGTGACATGGACGCCATGAAGCATGTGAACAACACTGTTTATTTTCGGTATCTAGAAACAGTGCGCATCGATTATTTTCAGTCGATTGGCTGTGAACCCAACCCACAAGGCCAAGGCCCAGTCATCGTGAATGCGTTTTGCAACTTTTACAAACAACTGGAATATCCAGGCAATGTGCTGGCCAAGATGTATGTGAGTGACCCTGCGCGCACCACTTTTGAAAGCTGGTGCACCCTGGAGCTTGAGAATCAGCCGGGTGTCATTTATGCGGCAGGGGGTGCCACCACCATCTGGGTAGATTTCCCGCTTCAAAAAGCGGTGTCCCTGCCCGACCACATCAGGGTCTTGGTCACACCCTGAATTCGTTCAAATGAATGTGTTCAATTACTTTTGTTTAGGCACGCGACCCATTAAATAAAACTCTGGGTTGGGCATCATGTTGCTGAAACTGGCCATGCGGTTGGACAAGCCAAAGAAAGCCGTAATGGCGGCAATGTCCCAAATATCTTCATCATCAAACCCATGTGCGTGCAGTGGCGCAAAGTCGGCATCCTCTATTTGGTCGCTGTGCAAACAAACTTTCATGGCGAAATCGAGCATGGCGCGTTGACGCGGTGAAATATCGGCCTTGCGATAGTTCACGGCCACTTGATCAGCGACCATAGGTTTTTTTTCATAAATACGCAAAATGGCACCATGCGCCACCACGCAATACAAACAATGGTTGGCCGCACTGGTGGTGGTCACAATCATTTCCCGATCGCCTTTGCTCAGGTTGCTCGTCCGTCCCACGGACTCTGGCACCATGAGCGCATCGTGATAGGCAAAAAATGCTCGCCACTCTGCAGGGCGACGGGCAAAAGCCAAGAACACTTGCGGTACAAACCCTGCCTTTTCCTGGACTTCCAAAATTTTGGCGCGGATGTCTTCGGGCACATCTTTCAGCTCTGGCGCGGGGTAGCGCTGGGTTTTGGGGCTAGCTATCGCAGGCGTGTTCATGGCAATCCTTGTCAGTTTCCTGATTCTAATCACCTATTACACTACTTACTTTTAAGAATTTCCCTCTTAGGAGAGCCCTGTGAACAAGATTTTCCCTTCTGCAGCCGAGGCGCTGAAAGGCGTCGTGGCAGATGGCCAATTGCTGGCCGTAGGTGGCTTCGGCCTCTGCGGTATTCCCGAAGCTTTGATTGAAGCCTTGCGCGACTCGGGCGTCAAAAACCTCACTGCCATTTCCAACAATGCAGGTGTTGACGGTTTTGGTTTGGGCAAGCTGCTTGAAACCCGTCAAATCAAAAAAATGATCTCCTCCTATGTGGGCGAGAACAAAGAGTTTGAGCGTCAGTTCTTGGCGGGCGAGCTTGAGTTGGAATTCACTCCACAAGGAACCTTGGCCGAAAAGCTGCGCGCCGGTGGTGCAGGTATTCCTGCTTTCTTCACCAAAACGGGTGTGGGCACTGTGGTGGCCGATGGCAAAGAATTGCGTGAGTTTGATGGCGAGACTTACGTCATGGAGCGCTCCTTGATACCAGATGTGTCATTGGTGAAAGCTTGGCGTGCAGACAAATCTGGCAACTTGCAATTCCGCCTAACAGCTCGCAACTTCAATCCCGCTGTGGCCATGGCTGGCAAGCTGTGCATTGTGGAAGTGGAAGAGATTGTGGAAACAGGTGACATGATTCCTGACCACATTCATTTGCCCGGTATTTATGTTCACCGATTGGTTCTTAATAAGCACCCTGAAAAGCGCATTGAGAAACGCACCATCACTGAGAAAGCAGGAGTCTAAGCATGAGCTGGAGTCAAGACCAAATGGCGGCCCGTGCCGCACACGAACTGCAAGACGGCTTTTATGTCAATCTGGGCATTGGCATTCCCACCTTGGTGGCCAACCATGTGCCCACCAACATTGAAGTGTGGCTGCAATCTGAAAACGGCATGTTGGGCATTGGCCCGTTCCCCACAGAAGATGAAGTCGATGCCGACCTCATCAATGCGGGCAAGCAAACCGTGACCACGATCAAAGGCACCTCTATTTTTGGCAGCCACGACAGCTTCGCCATGATTCGTGGCGGCAAAATCAATCTGTCGATATTGGGCGCCATGCAAGTGAGCGAAAAGGGAGACCTTGCCAACTGGATGATTCCAGGCAAGATGGTCAAGGGCATGGGCGGCGCCATGGATTTGGTGGCGGGCGTGAAGCGCGTGATTATTTTGATGGAACACGTGGCCAAGAAAAAAGATGGCACCGAAGATTTGAAAATCTTGAACCAGTGCACATTGCCATTGACAGGCGTGGGTGTGGTCGATCGCATCATCACCGATTTGGCAGTCATGGATGTCGTGCCAGAAGGCCTGAAAGTGATTGAGTTGGCGCCTGGCGTCACGCAAGAGTTTTTGCAAAGTAAAACGGGCTGTCATCTGATTTTCTAATGAAACAATTCAAAATTGCATGCATCCCAGGTGATGGCATTGGGCAGGAGGTCATTCCTGCTTCTCAAGTGGTGCTTGAGGCACTTGCCCAAGGACAAAGCCAGTTCAGTTTTGAATTCACGTCATTCGATTGGGGTGGTGATTACTACCGACAACATGGCGTCATGATGCCCGCTGATGGCCTCGATGCCCTGCGGCCCATGGATGCCATTTTGTTTGGTTCTGCAGGCGACCCAAATATTCCAGATCACATTACGCTTTGGGGATTGCGTCTCAAAATTTGCCAAGGTTTTGATCAGTATGCCAATGTGCGTCCCACACGCATTTTGCCGGGCATTGATGCCCCCCTAAAGCGATGCACACCTGAGCAACTCAACTGGGTCATTGTTCGTGAAAATTCCGAAGGTGAGTATGCGGGTGTTGGCGGTCGAGCGCATCAAGGCCATCCTATTGAGGTGGCCACCGATGTCTCCATGATGACCCGCGTGGGCGTGCAACGCATCATGCGTTATGCCTTTAAGTTGGCGCAATCACGGCCGCGCAAGTTGCTCACCGTGGTCACCAAATCAAACGCGCAGCGTCATGCCATGGTCATGTGGGATGAAATTGCCAAAGAGGTGAGTGCAGAGTTTCCCGATGTGCATTGGGACAAAGAATTGGTAGATGCTTGTACGGCGCGCATGGTGAACCGTCCTGGAACTTTGGACACCTTGGTGGCCACTAACCTGCATGCCGATATTCTGAGCGATTTGGCTGCGGCCTTGGCTGGCAGCTTGGGCATTGCGCCCACGGGCAACATTGATCCAGAGCGTCGTTACCCCTCCATGTTCGAGCCCATTCACGGCTCTGCCTTTGACATTATGGGAAAAGGTCTCGCAAACCCTATTGGCAGTTTTTGGAGTTGTGTGATGATGCTGGAACACATCGGTTTGGATCAGCAGGCCCAGCGTTTGATGCAGGCCATTGAGGCTGTGACTGCCAACCCCAAGTTGCACACACGCGACCTAGGCGGAGAGGCCACGACGCAACAAGTGACCGAGGCGGTGTGCAAGATGCTTAGGCATTAGAAAAATTCATCATGATCGAGATGCAGGAGACAAAATGGAAAAGAAAACAAAATTTTGGTTAAGTGCAGTGGGCCTTAGTTTGGCAACCCTCATGCCGCACCACGCAACTGCGCAAGCCATGCCTGCGTGTCCTGAAAAGAACGTCATGTATTGGCAGGCCTTCCCACCCGGCGGTGAGTCTGATTTGTCTGCAAGACATCAGCAAGTGGTGCTCAAAAAGAAATGCGGCGCCATCGACACCATCATTCAATACAAAGCCGGTGCAGGCGGCGGCCTCATGTGGGCTCAAATGAACAACCTGCCAGGCGATGGCCTCAATGTGGTGGGTATCAATTTGCCACACATTGTGTTTCAACCTATTGAAGGTGAAGTTCAATACAAAACGGCCGACATCACGCCCGTCTTTTGGTTCCATTACACCCCTGATGTGTTGGTGGTGCCCGAAAGCAGTCCTATTAAAAACTTCGCCGAGTTCATTGCAGCGGCCAAACAATCGCCCGGCAAAATGAACTTGGGTGGCTCGGGCTTGAACTCTGCCAACCATGCCGCGCATGAGCGTCTGAATGCAGCCTTTGGCATCAAGAGCACCTACGTGCCCTACAAAGGCACTGGCGATATGTCCATGGCCGTTGTCGGTGCGCAAATTGATGGCGCGGTTACCTACACACCCTTTGCCATTGCCAATCGCGGCAAAGTGCGCGCCTTGGCTGTAGCCATGGAAAAACGCCACCCCCTCATGCCCACTGTTCCAACCTTCAGGGAACTGGGTGTCGACTGGATTGACGGCGCTTACCGCGGCGTGGGTGTGCCAAGGTCAACCTCACCAGAAGCGCGCAAAAAATTGTCTGACATGTGGCTGGCCTTGAACAACGATGCTGAAATGAAAGAGCTGGCAGCCAAGAGCGGCTTTGAGTTGGTCAACATTGGCACCGATCAAATGGACGCCTTCATGAAAGAGCGCATTGCTTTGTACATTGAAGGTGCCAAACGGTTGGGCTTGGGTAAAAAATAAACCACATACACAAGGAGACAAAATGCGTTCAATTTTTTCAAAGTGGAAACAAGTTTGCACGGTCACATTGCTTGCCATGGCATTGCCGCTCAGTGCCATTGCGCAGGCCTACCCCACCAAACCCATCAAAATGATTGTGCCGTTCCCAGCGGGCGGTACCACTGACATCGTGGCCCGCATCATTGCGCAGAAAATGACCGAATCCATGGGTCAACCCGTCACAGTTGACAACAAGGGCGGCGCAGGTGGTGCCATTGGTGCAGACATGATGGCCAAAGCCGCGCCCGATGGCTACACCATCTTGATGCACAACCTGTCCTTCCCATTGGCATCGGTTGCACAAACGCTGGCAAACCGTTCTCCCTTCAATGTGGACACAGATTTTGCAGGTGTTTCCATTGCGGTTTATGTGCCCTTCATTTGGACTTCCAGCCCATCAGTGCCAGCCAAAGACCTCAAAGAACTTGCCAACCTTTTGAAAAGCAACAAGTCTTTGCAATACAACTATGGCTCGACAGGCCCAGGCTCCACCATGCACGTCTTGGGCGAAGCCTACAAGAAAGAAGCCGGCATCAGCATGGAGCACATTCCATTCAAAGGTGCTGCGCCCTTGAAACAAGAGTTGTTGGCGGGCCGACTTCAAGTGGGCGGTGATCAGTTGTCTTCATCCCTGGCAGAAGTGAAAGCAGGTACCTTGAAAGCCTTGGCCACAACAGCATCTAAGCGCATTCCTGGTTTGCCTGATGTACCGACTGTCAAAGAGTTGGGCTATCCAAACTTGGAGTTGGAAGGCTGGAACGGCGTGTTTGCGCCCGCCAAAACACCCAAAGACATTATTGATCGCTTGAACAAAGAAATTATTGCGGCTGTGAGGCACCCAGATGTGGTCAAGCGCTTGACCGAGCTGGGTGCTGAAGGCGTTGGCTCTACACCTGCTGCGCAAGATGCCATGTTGCGCAAGCAGATGGATCAATTCCGAGCCATCATCCGTGAGATGAAGCTCGACTAAGCAATCAACGCCAAGGCCTTACTTTGTGTGAGTGCCTTGGCCAAGCCACCAAACGGGCAGTTGCGTGCAGTCTTTGCCATCTAGGCCAGAGTCTGCAGCCTCGTTGAATTTTTGCAAGGCCATGCTGGTTAATGGCAACTCTCTGTGGTTTGTTTGGGCCAATGCAAGCATGGTTCGCATGTCTTTGCGCATGGTGGCGACATCCACCGTCACTGTGTCATTTTTCTGATGCCCCAAGGCTTGAACCAGCAAGGGGCCGCGCACCTTCAGCATATTGGGTCCGCCTGAACTTTCAGACAAAATGTCAACCACCCTTTGCGGGTCCAGTTTTAGATGGTCAATCAAGGACAGTGCTTCACCCAAGGTTTGCCAGTAAACCATGAGAGGCAAATTAACGGCCATCTTCATGGTCGATCCAGCGCCGAAGGTACCCACATGTTCAACGCGTTTGCAAAGGTGTTCTAACAAAGATTGAACTTTGGCCAGATCGGCTGCATGGCCACCTACAAATCCGAGCAATTTACCTTCCTTGGCGGGGCCGATGCTGCCGCCCACAGGGCACTCTAAATACGCAGCGCCAACGGCTTGCACACGCAAGGCCAACTCTGGAGGTTTGGTGGGATTGACAGTGCTCATGTCGATGAAAGTGGGATGTGCGCCCGCGCCAGACAAGAGGCCCTCGGTGCCTGAGTAAACATCGTCGATGGCTGCTTCGTTGGTGAGCAGTGTGATGACGGTGTCAACAGACTCGGCCAACACTTTAGGCGTGCTAGCCCACTGCGCGCCAGCATTCAAAAGGGTGCTGGCTTTGTCGGATGTTCGGTTCCACACAGTGACAGAATAGCCCAGCCCCAAAAGGCGGGAACCAATGGCATTGCCCATTTTGCCGATGCCTGCGATACCAACTTTCATGTCGTACTCCAATTGCGATACATAGAATTTATTCTGAGATAAATGGGTTTATTTGCTAAGCCCGATTGCTTGACGCCACCATAGGGCACGTCCTCGGTAGCAATGACACCCACTTTGATACCTAACTGTTCTCAAGTTGGCCACATTGGCCAGTTTTGCGCCTTTGGCGGGGTCGTGGATGTTAAATCGGTTGCTGCCTTTGACCCACTGGCGGTTGATCAAGGCGTCGGTTTTGATGAGTGAGGGGTCTTTGAGCAAGGCCAAAGGGGAAGTTTTCATGTCCATGGGGTCATCTGGGGGTATTTTAGAAGGCTTGGAAGCTCTACTTGCAATCTTATAATGGAAAGTTGAGCCCAGTTTGGCTTTATTTAAGATACCCCTGTCATGAGCACACCTGTTATTTCTGTTGCCGATATTCGCAAAACATTCCTCGACTTTTTTGCGTCCAAAGGTCATACCGTGGTGGCGTCCAGCCCCTTGGTGCCCGGCAACGACCCCACTTTGATGTTCACCAACTCTGGCATGGTTCAGTTCAAGGACGTGTTTCTGGGCGAAGACAAACGAAGTTATGTGCGTGCAACGTCTGTTCAAGCTTGTTTGCGCGCTGGCGGTAAGCACAACGATTTGGAAAACGTGGGTTACACCGCACGTCACCACACCTTCTTTGAAATGTTGGGCAATTGGAGCTTCGGTGATTATTTCAAACGAGACAGTTTGAAATGGGCCTTTGAATTGCTGACCCAAGTTTACAAATTGCCAGCTGAAAAATTATGGGCCACGGTCTACATCGAAGATGACGAAGCCTACGACATTTGGACGAAAGAAATTGGATTGCCGCCCGAGCGTGTCGTGCGTATTGGGGACAACAAAGGCGGACGCTACATGTCCGACAATTTCTGGATGATGGCCGACACCGGTCCTTGTGGTCCTTGCTCAGAAATTTTTTACGATCACGGCCCTGAAATTGCTGGCGGCCCACCTGGCAGCCCCGAGCAAGACGGCGACCGTTACATTGAAATTTGGAACAACGTGTTCATGCAGTTTGACATGCAGCCTGATGGCAGTGTGAAGAATTTGCCTGCTCCTTGCGTTGACACGGGCATGGGCCTTGAGCGTTTAGCCGCCATTCTGCAGCACGTTCACAGCAACTACGAAATCGATATTTTTGATGCATTGATCAAAGCAGCGGCGCGAGAAACTGGCTGTGCCGATTTGCAAAACAAATCTTTGCGCGTCATTGCGGATCACATTCGCGCAACAGCGTTCTTGGTCAGCGATGGCGTGGTGCCTAGCAACGAAGGTCGCGGTTATGTTCAGCGACGCATTGTGCGCCGTGCCATTCGCCACGGTTACAAGCTGGGCCAGAAGACGCCGTTCTTTCACAAGTTAGTGCCTGACTTGGTCAAGCTGATGGGAGAAGCCTATCCCAGTTTGGCGTCTCAAGAAAAGCGCATTACCGATATTTTGAAAGCCGAAGAAGAGCGCTTCTATGAAACGCTTGAAGTGGGCATGCAAATCTTGGATGCAGCGCTTGATGGCGGCGCCAAAGTGTTGCCAGGCGAAGTGGCATTTAAATTGCACGATACCTACGGCTTCCCCTTGGACTTGTCGGCTGACGTTTGCCGCGAGCGCGATTTAAGTGTCGACGAAGCTGGCTTTACAGCCGCTATGGAGCGACAAAAGGCTCAAGCCCGTGCGGCTGGTAAATTCAAAATGGACCGCGCCTTGGAGTACACCGGTGCAGGCAACACCTTCGTGGGTTACGACGACTTGCAAGCCACTGCCAAAGTGCTGGCGCTGTATGTCGATGGCGTACCTGCTTCAGAACTCAAAGCAGGTCAAAGCGGTGTGGTGGTTTTGGACACCACACCTTTTTACGCAGAGTCTGGCGGTCAAGTGGGTGATCAAGGTTTGTTGCAAACTGCGGGCGCCAAATTTGAAGTAGAAGACACTTTGAAAATCAAAGCCGATGTGTTTGGCCATCACGGCATGTTGCTAGAAGGCAGTCTGAAAGTGGGCGATGCCATTCAGGCGCAGGTCAATACCGACTTGCGTGTAGCTACTGTGCGCAATCACTCTGCCACACACTTGATGCACAAAGCCTTGCGTGAAGTGCTGGGCGACCATGTGCAGCAAAAAGGTTCTTTGGTGAATGCTGAGCGCACGCGCTTTGACTTTGCACACAACGCCCCAGTGACAGACGAACAAATTTTGGCCATTGAAGCCAAAGTGAACGAAGAAATTTGGGCCAACCCTGCAACGCAAGCGCGCGTGATGGACATTGAGTCTGCTCAGAAAACTGGCGCCATGATGTTGTTTGGTGAGAAGTATGGCGAGACCGTGCGCGTGCTTGACATCGGCTCAAGCAGAGAGTTGTGCGGTGGTGTTCATGTGCACCGCACCGGCGACATTGGTTTGTTCAAAGTAGTGGCTGAAAGTGGCGTGGCTGCTGGCGTGCGGCGCATTGAAGCTGTGACGGGTGGCAATGCCTTGGCTTATTTGCAAAACTTGGAAGCCACGGTTTCCAAAGCTGCAGGCAGTTTAAAAGCATCGCCTGCTGAACTGAACAGCCGCATTGCCCAAGTCTTGGACCAAGTGAAATCCTTGGAAAAAGAAATGGCTGCGCTCAAGGGTAAATTGGCTTCGTCACAAGGCGATGAACTTATGACGCAAGCTGTCGATGTGAAGGGCGTCAAAGTGCTGTCTGCATTGTTGCCTGGCGCTGATGCCAAAACATTGCGCGACACCATGGACAAGTTGAAAGACAAACTGAAAACCGCTGTCATTGTGTTGGCCGCGGTGGAGGGTGACAAGGTTCAATTGGCTGCGGGTGTAACTTCTGACACCATTGGCAAAGTGAAGGCGGGTGAGTTGGTTAACTTTGTGGCTCAGCAAGTGGGCGGCAAAGGCGGCGGTAAGCCTGATATGGCCATGGCAGGGGGTACGGATGCTACCCATCTGGATGCGGCCTTGGACAGTGTGCGGTCTTGGGTGACTGAGCGTTTGTAAACAGCTCAAGTTCATTTGATTGAGCTTTGGTATCGATCAAAGAAAATTGAGGGCGAAAGAATTTCAACGCCTTCATAGACTTGAATGCTTTTCAAGTCTGGGTCACCTGAAATGATGATGTTTGACTGAGAGTCAATGGCCAATTCAACGAACTTGTTGTCAGTTTCATCTAAGCTGACTTTGATTTTGGCAATAGATTCAAATCGTTTGATTGATTGCGCAATTTGAATCAGGTGCTTTAGTCGCCCATCTTTCTCAAAATAGCGGTCGAATTTCTGTCGCGCAATTCTTGTTTCTAGCTCATGCCAAGTTGAGTCATTTTGAGCAATGACAAATTGCTCAACTGCCATTGCGAGCACTTGAGCCGACTTAGAGTTGGGCAACAATCCTGCGCTGATCAATACATTGGTGTCTATGACGATATAGGCAGGCTTACTTTTCATCAAGCATTCGCGCAATATCTGCTTCGTTCAAACCATCTTGTTCCGCTTGTGTGCTCATTTCTGAAAGATGTAGGCTCATGGCAGTTGATGCATCTTTTCCGCGCAGGGCATAGTTCTCACTGATCAGCTCAGCCACATGCAGGGGAATGGTTTGAGTGACGGCTTTGTAGTCCTCATATGAAAGAACCACTGCGACCGGACGCCCGTGGCGTGTTACTGCGACAGGCTGGCGTTGGGATGTGTCTATCAGGGTGCCGAACTGATTTTGTGCGGCCAGTGAAGTCATAGTAAGCATGAATAAGCCCTCAAAACGGATGTTACAGCTATTTTGGCTGTTATATACGTTGATGGCAAGAATAATCTTTGCATTGTTCGCAAGCCTAGGACAAAGTGTCGATCAATGACGGGCAGCGATAAGAACCTTGATGGCTTTGCTTTGCAAGATGCAGAACTAACTTGCGAGCTCAGCTTAA
>CALCBL010000090.1 GCA_937897495.1 uncultured Burkholderiales bacterium | reverse complement strand
TGTGTCGATGGTGCCAAACGCCAAATGCCCCTGCTCTGCCAGACGCCTAGCGCCCTTCACATGGTCGAGCAACCAGGCAATTTTGGTGGCTGAAAAATAGGCGTCTAGAACCAAACCTGTTTTCTTTTGAATGCCAGCGGCCGCACCTTGGCTTTTGAGCTTGTCACAAAGCCCCGCGGTTCTGCGATCTTGCCAAACAATGGCCGGCGCAATGGGCTGGCCTGTTCTGCGGTCCCAAACCACGCTTGTTTCGCGTTGGTTGGTGATGCCGATACTCTGTATTTGAGAAACAGCAACGTCAGCCTTGCGCAGCACGTCGAGCATGACTTTTTTTTGTGTCTGCCAAATTTCAAGCGCGTCGTGCTCAACCCATCCTGGTTTAGGAAAAAATTGTGTGAACTCTTGTTGAGCGGTGGCAACGGGCTGGCCATTGCGGTTGAACAACACCGCCCTAGAACTGGTGGTGCCTTGGTCAAGTGCAAGGATGTACTTCATGGCTGCAAGATTAACCGAAAGCGGTGCTCCAAAAAAGAGACAATAAGACCAATTGGCTGAATCAGACTCAATAATTCAAACTTTGGCCGTCCTTGTTCAATGGCCCCACCTCTATTTCGAGAATGATTCATGACTGCATCGACTCACATTGATTTTCAAAAAGTGCGATTGGCCTTCATTGGCGGCGGCAACATGGCCAGCGCCATTTTGGGCGGCCTCATTCGACAAGGTCTTGCGCCGAGCCAAGTGGTCGTGATTGAGCCCTTTGCAGAAACTGCCGCCAAACTTCAAACAGAATTTGGCGTTGAAGTTCATGCTGCTGCCTCAGCTGATTCTGCAGCTTCCGCCCTTTTGTCCCATGCAGATTTGGTAGTTTGGGCTGTGAAGCCACAAGTTTTTAAAGAGGCGGCATTGCCCGTAGCCGCTTTCACGCAAGAGGCGCTTCACTTGTCGGTGGCCGCAGGCATTCGAAGCGACAGCATTGCGCGCTGGCTTCAAACAGATCGCGTGGTGCGCAGCATGCCCAATACGCCGGCCTTGGTGGGACAAGGCATCACGGGTTTATTTTCCCGTGCTGGTGTGTCGGCAACAGACAAACAATTGGTTGAACAAGTTCTCAAGAGCACAGGCGAGTGGCTGTGGGTCAAGCAAGAATCTGACTTGGATGTGGTCACTGCGCTTTCGGGTTCTGGGCCTGCTTATGTGTTTTATTTTTTAGAGGCCATGACCGAAGCTGGTGTTCAAATGGGCTTAAGCCAAGAACAGGCCTACCACTTGGCCAAGGCCACCTTTGGCGGTGCCACACATCTGGCGCGTCAATCAACAGACTCGCCTGAAGTGCTGCGCCAGCGCGTCACTTCAAAAGGCGGCACGACGTATGCGGCGCTTACATCCTTGGCCGACGACCATGTGAAAGAGGCCTTTGTGAAAGCCATGCTGGCGGCGCAAAAACGCGCGGCCGAGTTGGGTGATGAATTCGGCAAAGACTGATTAGAAGCTGTTCATGGCAAGCTCAAAGGTAGCTGAGTGCCACGCCCACAAAGGCGGCAAAACCCACCCAGTGGTTCAAGCGAAATGCTTTGAAGCAACCGTCTCGTGATCGGTCTTTGATCAGCCAAAAATGCCAAGCGGCCTGCAGTGCAGCAGCAACCAAACCCGCCAACAAGAGTGGCTTGTCGGGTGCGTCTAGCACCACGCCCCAAACGCCCACAAAGGCGGCATAGAAAAACATCACAGCCGCCACATCCCATTGGCCCAAAGTGATGGCAGAAGTTTTCATGCCAATTCTCAAATCGTCATCGCGGTCGACCATGGCGTACTCGGTGTCGTAGGCCAAGACCCAAAACAAATTGCCAAGCAACAGCGCCCAAGCGATGCTTGGCACTTCGCCAGTGACAGCTGCAAACGCCATCGGAATGCCGAAACTGAATGCCACGCCCAGCACAGCTTGCGGCATGGCGATAAAGCGTTTGGCATAGGGATAAGCCACTGCCACCGCCATGGCGGCAAAAGACCACGCGATGGTTTCTGTGCGCAAAGTGAGCACCAACATAAAAGCGATGAGTGCAAGTACTGCCCCCAGCAGCAAGGCTTCTTTCACACCAATGCGGCCGCTGGTGACGGGCCGCTCAGCGGTTCGTTTGACATGCTTGTCAAAGTCGCGGTCTGCCACATCGTTCAAACAACATCCTGCGCTGCGCATGAGGATGGTGCCTAAGGTGAAGACGGCGAGCAAATGCCAACCTGGAAAACCACCCGAGGCGACCCATAAAGCCGATAGCGTAGGCCACAACAACAAGAGCCAACCAGCAGGCCGATTCCAGCGAATAAGGTCTAAATACAAGCTGATTTTTTCACGCATGGAATGAAAAGTTCTTGACGTTAAACAGCTCGAATCAACATCATGACAAGCGCGTCACGCCCGGCAACTCGCATGCATAGATGGCGTTGCGAAGTGCCGCAATGGCTTCGTAACGCGTGAAGCTTTTGCGCCAAACCATGACCACGCGGCGTGTGGGTGGCAAGCCCCCGGCTTCGTCCACGATGGGCAGATAAGCAATGTCGGGGTCTTCGTGTTTTTTTCTCTTGGCGGTTTCAGCCAAGGCTTCCGCAGGCACCGACAATCGCGGCACCAATGTGACGCCCATGCCTGCTGCCACCATGTGCTTGATGGTCTCAAGCGAAGAGCCTTCAAAGCTTTTTCGAATGCCTTCTGCGTTGCTAGAAAACCTTGCAAACTCTGGGCACACTTCGAGCACATGGTCTCTGAAGCAATGGCCATTGCCTAGCAGCAACATGGTTTCGTTTTTAAGTTGCTCAGCCGTGATCGATTTTTTATGAGCCAGCAAATGCTTCACGGGCAATGCAGCCATGAAGGGCTCATCGTACAGAGCAGCGGTGGCCAATCCAGCATCGGGAAAAGGCTCAGCCAAGATGGCGCAATCTATTTCTCCCGCGCGCAGCATCTCCATGAGTTTGACGGTGAAGTTCTCTTGCAACATCAAAGGCATTTGCGGCGCCTTCTTCATGATCTGTCGCATCAAATCGGGCAACAAATAAGGGCCAATGGTGTAGATCACACCCAAACGCAAAGTACCTGCCAAGGGGTCTTTGCCGCGCTTGGCAATTTCTTTGATCTCTGCCGCTTGCTCCAACACAAGCTGTGCATGGCGAATGATTTCTTCGCCCAAAGGCGTCGTGCTCACCTCATTGGCGCTGCGCTCGAACAACTTCGCATCGAGTTCTTCCTCGAGTTTTTTGATGGCCACCGACAAGGTGGGCTGCGACACGTGACACGCGTCGGCCGCCTTGCCAAAGTGCCGTTCGCGGGCCACGGCCACAATGTATTTCAGCTCAGTCAGGGTCATGCCAATTTCTCAAGCTTTCAAATATTCTGATTTTCCACCCAACCAGCGAGCGATGTGCCGCTCGGCCATGTCGGGGTATTTTTCCAGCAACTTCGGCGCTGCTTGCCTTGCCCAATCAAGCAAATGCTCGTCTGTGGTCAAGTCAGCAAATCGCAACAGGGCGGCCCCCGATTGTCGCGCACCTAGAAACTCGCCCGGCCCCCTGATTTCTAAATCGCGTCTGGCAATTTCAAAACCGTCGTTGGTGTCGACCATGGCACGCAAACGCTCACGCGCTGTTTCACTTAAACGACCGCCTTCGGGTGTGCCATAAAGCAAGACGCAAGCAGAGGCCGCTGCGCCTCGCCCCACGCGCCCTCGCAATTGGTGCAACTGGCTCAGGCCAAATCGCTCGGCGTGTTCGATCACCATCAAGGAGGCATTGGGGACATCAACGCCCACCTCAATGACGGTGGTGCTGACCAAGACACCCATGCTGCCTTGTGTGAACTGGGCCATGACCTCGCGCTTTTCATTCACCGACATGCGGGAGTGCAGCAAGCCCACCGTCGTACCCGGTAACTGGGCCGACAACACCGCCGACAATTCTTCGTGCGTGGCCGTGGCGTTGGTCAGGTCCAAAGCTTCACTTTCTTCAATGAGCGGGCATACCCAATAGACCTGACGCCCTTCGGCCAATTGCGCGCCAATGCGGCCAATGACTTGATCACGTCGGCTGTCTGAGATGACTTTGGTGACCACGGGCGTGCGCCCGGGTGGCAATTCGTCAATCACCGACACTTCTAAATCGGCGTAATAACTCATGGCCAATGTTCGGGGAATGGGCGTGGCCGTCATCATGAGCAAGTGCGGCTCCATGCCAGCATCTTGCATCTTGTCTCTGAGGGCCAAACGTTGCGCCACACCAAAGCGATGCTGTTCATCGATGATGGCCAAGGCCAAGTTTTTGAACTTCACCAGTTCTTGAATGACAGCATGCGTGCCCACCACCAAGGCGGCTTCGCCCGACTCAATCAGGGCCAGCATTTCGGTGCGTTCTTTTTTCTTTTGACTGCCTGTGAGCCACGCCACGCGAACCCCTAAAGGCGCCAGCCAGCCCACCAATTTGGCGAAGTGTTGTTGCGCCAAAATTTCGGTGGGTGCCATGAGGGCACACTGCCAGCCTTGATCAATGGCCAGCATGGCGGCCAAAGCAGCCACCACGGTTTTGCCAGCACCTACGTCGCCCTGAAGCAGGCGGTGCATCGGCACAGGCCGCGCCAAATCTTGTGCAATTTCAAGGCCGACCCTTTGTTGAGCGGCCGTCAGCTGAAATGGCAAAACTTCTTTCAATTTGTCATGCCAAGCACCGGCCTTTGGCTGTAGCGCGGGCGCCTTCAAGGTATCGCGCTCTAGCTTGGCCATGCGCTGCGAAAGTTGCTGCGCCAGCAACTCCTCGGCTTTGAGCCTTTGCCAAGCGGGGTGTGAGCGGTCTTCTAGCGCCGCAATCGACACATCGGGTGTGGGATGGTGCAAATAGGTCAAGGCTTGGCGCAAGCTTTGAGCCGGTTTGCCTTGGGGCGATGAGGGCCAGGCCATGGCTGGGGGCAAGGATTCACTCAAATCGGCCCGCGACACGGCGCCGGCAATGGCCCGGCGCAAATAGGTTTGTGGCAAACCTGCCGAGGTGGGATA
>CALCBL010000089.1 GCA_937897495.1 uncultured Burkholderiales bacterium | reverse complement strand
GGATGAAGTGGGTGCCTGTGCGCATTTTGAGCACCAAGCACAGACCCCGCATCAGTGAGCATCTCAAAAGTTTGGGGCCCCAAGACCGATATTTGCGCTTTGGCTATACCGCTACAGATGAGCAAATTGAGAACTACGTCAACAAACTGAATTTTGCCCGCGATGACATTTATGGCGTCTTTAATCGGCGCTTAGAGATCGTGGCCATGGCCCATTTGGCCTTCTCGGTCGACCCTGAATGGGCCACCTGCGCGGAATTTGGTGTTTCGGTTGACTTGCGAATGCGCGGCAAAGGACTTGGCGCGCGTTTGTTTAATCGTGCCACCATGCGCGCCCGAAATGAGGGCGTTGGGCTGATGTTCATCCATGCCTTGAGTGAAAACACCGCCATGCTCAAAATTGCCAGGAAATCTGGTGCCAGGGTGGTTCGAGATGGCAGCGAAAGTGACGCCTACTTAAGCTTGCCGGCCGCCGACATGGACAGTCAAATGAATGAAATCATTGAAGAAGGCATGGCCGATGTGGATTTTCAAATCAAAGTGCGTGCCAAACAATTTTCACAAATGCTCCGCACCTTGCAAGAAGTCAGAACGGGTGTTCGCGAATCGCGTCACAAATCTGGCGTTTAATCCGCTATCCTAGAGGCTCTGCAACAACGGCTCATTGCCAACACAACTGTGTCCGACCCCCACCCCGCGCGTTTGAACGAACGAGACGACAAACGCGAAGTCAAAAGAGAAGACAGGCGCGAAGAACGGCGTGAAGACAAACGTTCATTCCTGCAAAAACTGGCTGAGTTCATTCACCCCGGACCCGACTCCAAAGACGAGCTCATTGAAACGCTGGCCGAAGCCGAAGACAACGAGATCATCAATGCGCAAAGCCGGTTCATGCTCGAGGGCGTGATCCGCATGGCAGACATGTCGGCAGGCGATGCCATGGTGGCTGCACCGCGCATGGATTTGCTGTCCATCGATGCGCCCTTTGACGAGTTGCTGCACCAAGTCATTGACACAGCGCACTCGCGTTTTCCTGTTTACGAAGACGACCGCGAAAACATCATTGGCATCTTGATGGCCAAAGATTTGCTCAAGCTGCAGCGCGCGCCCGAGCTCAACATTCGCGCCCTGCTCAGACCCGCCGTGTTTGTGCCTGAGAGCAAAGGCTTGAACGATTTACTGCGCCAGTTTCGCGACAACCGCCAACACTTGGCCATCGTCATTGATGAGTTTGGCCGCACCGCCGGCCTCATCACCATTGAAGATGTGCTTGAAGAAATTGTGGGCGAAATTGAAGACGAGTTTGACATTGAAGAAGAGGCTGGCGACATCTTTGGTTTGTCCGATCAAACATACCGTGTGAGTGGCGACACGTCACTCGAACGCGTCTCAGAAGCCTTTGACGTGAAGCTCAATCCCGATGTAGTTGACGAAGACACACACCAATTCGACACCATTGGTGGATTGGTTGCGCACGAGATGGGGCACGTGCCCAAACGCGGCGAAAAATTCAGCTTGTCGGGCTTGGATTTTGTGGTGCTGCACACACGCGGTGGTGCCGTTCGCTGGTTCAAGGTCTCACCCACCCCCGCCTCGAAAAAATAATGAGCATGTGGCGCCTGGCCTTGTCAGTCGTAGCCGGTGTGGTGCATGGTTTTTCGATGGCTTGGCCTGCCTTTGCGCTAGGCGATGTGCTGGGTGTTACAGGCCAGTCTTCGGGCTTCTTGCAGTGTTTCAGTCTCGGTATTTTGGCGGCGATTTTGTTGCAAGTGGCGTCGCAAGATGCCCAGCCAACTGGTTTCATCGCATCGAGTCAAGTCCAATCTAAAACCAAGCGTCAAGGTCAATCTGTATGGCGACAGGGCGCGCTCATTGGCGCCGTGTTTGCGACCAGTGCCATGGCCGCCACTTGGGGTTGGCTGTATGTGTCGATGCACAAATATGGCGGCTTGCCTTCTTGGCTGGCTGCTTTGGCCGTGTTGCTGCTTGCCGCGGGCTTGTCGCTTTATTTTGCGGCAGCAGGTGGCGTTTGGGTGGCCTTGTTTCGCCGGTCTATTTTGTCGGCCCGAATGACAGAGGGGCGGTATGCCACACAGACGGATGGCATGACCCTGGCGGAGTTCAAGCAAGGCTTGTTAGGCATTTTGTTGTTTGGTGCTTTATGGACCCTGGCGGAGTTGTGCCGTGGTCAACTCTTAACCGGTTTTCCATGGGGCGCCAGTGGTTATGCGCACCTGCAAAGTACCTTGTCAGGCTATGCCCCTTGGATCGGCGTTTATGGCATGGGCGCCATTGCGGCAAGCGTGGCCATGGGCGTGCCAGTTCTTGTTTCTATTTTCATGGCCGGAAGAACCAAAGCCTGGCTGATGCTGGGGCTGGTATTGCTCTTGGTGTCGGTGGTCGTTCCTATCGGCCTTCAAAATTCAGGCGCTGAATTCACCCAAGCTGCCGGCAAACTGAAAGTTAGATTGCTTCAAGGCAATATTCCGCAAGACGAAAAATTCATTCCTGGCCAAGGTGTGCGGCAGGCATTGACTTGGTACGGTGAACAATTGCTAGCCAACACCGAGCCGTTGGTGGTTACCCCCGAGACAGCCATTCCTGTGTTGCCACAACAACTGTCGACGCCTTATTGGCAAGCTATTAAAAACAAATA
>CALCBL010000088.1 GCA_937897495.1 uncultured Burkholderiales bacterium | reverse complement strand
GCCCTCTTGAATGCGAGCACCTCCCGAGTCGTTCAAGCCAATCACGGGTGCGCCCACCTTCATGGCTTGGTCCATGATTTTGCAAATTTTCTCGGCATGCGATTCAGACAAAGCGCCACCAAACACCGTGAAGTCTTGGCTGTACACAAACACCAAACGGCCATTGATCATGCCGTAGCCGGTGACCACACCATCGCCCGGAATTTTGTTGTCTTGCATGCCAAAGTCGGTGCAGCGGTGCTCGACAAACATGTCCCATTCTTCAAAGGTGCCTTCGTCTAGCAATACCTCTAAGCGCTCGCGCGCTGTGAGCTTGCCCTTGGCATGTTGTGCATCAATGCGTTTTTGCCCACCACCCATGCGTGCAGCTGCGCGTTTTTGTTCAAGTTGTTGAATGATGTCTTGCATGATTTACTCGCTTCAATACGGATAGTTCAATTTTTTGGAAAGCCAGTCGCTTGATAAGCGGCTAGCAATTGTCTGGCTGCAGTGGAGGCTGGAACTTGGCCTGTGATGACCTTTTGCGTGAGTTCAGGCAGAAGGGCTTTGACACTGGCTTGACCTCGGAAGTTTTGTTTCAGGCCTGCATCGATGCGCTCCCACATCCACGACTGGGCTTGCCCTTGTCTGCGCTGCTCAAACTTTTGCTTGGCTTGTTGCAAACGTTTGAATTTCAAAACGCGGAGCCAAAAGTTGTCGACGCCTTGGTTTAAAAGTGCGCTAATTTGAATAACTTCTGGATGCCAAATTTCTTCGTCGAAATGGGCATGGTCTGGGTGGCCGTGCATTCCTAGTAAGCGCAAGGCGCTTGTAATTTGTGCTTCTGCGCGTGTGGCAGCAGAGGCATCAATATCGGCTTTGTTAATGACCACCAAATCTGCCAGCTCCATCACGCCTTTTTTAATGGCTTGCAAATCGTCACCTGCATTGGGAAGTTGCATGAGCACAAACATGTCGGTCATGTTGGCCACGGCGGTTTCGCTTTGACCCACACCCACTGTTTCTACAATGACCACGTCGTAGCCTGCGGCCTCGCACACCAACATGGCTTCGCGTGTTTTTTCGGCCACGCCGCCCAAAGTGCCGCTGGAGGGGCTAGGTCGGATGAAGGCTTTGTCATGAACACTGAGGTGTTCCATGCGGGTTTTGTCACCCAAGATAGAACCGCCAGACACAGTCGATGAAGGATCGATGGCGAGCACCGCCACACGATGACCTTGTGCGATTAAGAAAAGTCCCAGCGCTTCAATGAACGTTGACTTGCCCACGCCAGGCACACCGCTGATGCCTAAACGAAATGATTTGCCTGAATGCGGCAACAGCCCAGTGAGCAATTCATCGGCCTGCAGACGATCTGCCGGCAGTGTGGATTCAAGCAAGGTAATGGACTTGGCCATGGCGCGGCGTTGAACCGCAGGTTCGCCCTGCAAAACACCCTGCATGAGGTCTTGCGAATTCAACCTAAAGCCTTCTTAATTTGCTCCAGCACATCTTTGGCGCTGGCAGGAATGGGAGTGCCTGGGCCGTAGATGCCCTTCACGCCCGCTTCGTACAAAAAGTCATAATCTTGGCGTGGAATGACGCCGCCTACAAACACAATGATGTCGTCTGCGCCCTGCTTCTTCAGTTCTTCAATGATGGCTGGCACCAAAGTTTTGTGACCCGCCGCCAAGGTAGACACACCCACCGCATGCACATCGTTTTCAATGGCTTGGCGCGCGCATTCTTCTGGCGTTTGGAACAAGGGGCCCATGTCCACATCAAAGCCCAAATCGGCAAAGGCCGTGGCCACCACTTTGGCACCACGGTCGTGACCGTCTTGACCCAGCTTGCTGATCATCACGCGAGGACGGCGACCCTTGGCATCGGCAAAGTCGTTGATTTCTTTTTTGAGTTGGTCCCAGCCCTCTGCTGAGTCGTAAGCTGCTGCGTACACGCCGGTCACCTTTTGAGTATCGGCGCGGTGGCGCCCAAAAACTTTTTCCAATGCATCGGACACTTCGCCCACCGTGGCGCGCAATCGAATGGCTTGAATGCTGAGTTCTAGCAAATTGCCTTGACCGCTTTCGGCGGAGGCAGTGAGTGCGTCTAATGCGGCTTGAACTTTGGCAGTGTCGCGAGTTGCGCGAATATTCTTCAGCCGTTCAATTTGGCCATCGCGCACTCTCACGTTGTCAATGGCCAAAATATCAATCGGGTCTTCTTTGGCCAGCTTGTATTTGTTCACGCCCACAATCACGTCTTTGCCAGAGTCAATGCGCGCTTGCTTTTCTGCGGCGGCCGCTTCAATTTTGAGCTTGGCCCAGCCGCTGTCTACGGCCTTGGTCATGCCGCCCATGGCTTCGACTTCTTCAATGATGGCCCAAGCTTTGTCGGCCATTTCTTGCGTCAGCGATTCCATCATGTAGCTACCAGCCCAAGGATCGATCACATTGGCAATGTGCGTCTCTTCTTGAATGATCAGCTGTGTGTTGCGGGCAATGCGCGAGCTGAATTCAGTGGGCAATGCAATGGCTTCGTCAAAGCTGTTGGTGTGCAAAGATTGCGTGCCACCAAACACCGCGGCCATGGCTTCAATGGTAGTGCGCACCACGTTGTTGTAGGGGTCTTGCTCTGTGAGCGACCAGCCCGAAGTTTGGCTGTGCGTGCGCAGCATGAGGCTTTTGGGGTTCTTGGCGTCGAAGCCCTTCATGATGCGGCACCACAACAAACGCGCGGCACGCATCTTGGCAATTTCTAAATAGAAATTCATGCCTACTGCCCAGAAGAATGACAGACGACCGGCAAAGCCGTCGACATCCATGCCCTTGGCAATGGCTGTTTTGACATACTCTTTGCCGTCGGCCAAAGTGAAAGCCATTTCAAGTGCTTGGTTGGCACCGGCCTCTTGCATGTGATAGCCCGAAATGGAAATGGAGTTGAACTTCGGCATGTGTTGGGCCGTGTACTCAATGATGTCGCCAATGATTTTCATCGATGGCTCGGGTGGGTAAATGTAGGTGTTGCGCACCATGAACTCTTTCAGAATGTCGTTCTGAATGGTTCCCGACAATTTGTCTTGGCTCACGCCCTGCTCTTCTGCTGCCACCACATAACCTGCCAACACAGGCAATACCGCGCCGTTCATGGTCATGGACACAGACACCTTGTCTAAAGGAATCTGGTCAAACAAAATCTTCATGTCTTCAACAGAGTCGATGGCTACGCCGGCTTTGCCCACGTCGCCTGTGACGCGGGGATGGTCGGAGTCATAGCCGCGGTGTGTAGCCAAGTCGAAAGCCACTGACACACCTTGACCGCCGGCGGCCAAAGCTTTGCGATAAAAGGCGTTGGACTCTTCAGCGGTAGAGAAACCGGCGTATTGGCGAATGGTCCAAGGGCGCACCGAGTACATGGTGGCTTGCGGGCCGCGCAAAAAGGGTTCAAAGCCTGGCAAGGTGTTGGCGAAGGGCAAGTTGGCGGTGTCTTCGGCCGTGTACAAAGGCTTGACGGAAATGCCGTCGGGGGTTTTCCAGTTGAGGGCTTCGACATTGCCGCCCGGCGCCGACTTTTGAGCGGCACGCAGCCAATCGTCCAGCTGTGCGGTCTTGAATTCGTTCTTCGGGTCGGTCATGTCGCGAAATCCTCAATATGATTCATAATTATTGATGCAAAATATTGTACCTGCCTTACAATTTGCAAAACGGCCCACTTTAGGCCAATTTCAACGATTTATCCACCATGTCTGCCCTGTCCGCTGTCCCATCTTTGGCGCCCCGAGCGCTTTACGAAGAAGTTGCCGAACTCATTCGGCAGCGTATCTTCAGCCGAGAACTCGAGCCAGGCAGTTGGATTGACGAGCTGCAAATCTCCAAGGCCTACGGCATTAGCCGCACCCCTCTGCGAGAGGCATTGAAGGTTTTGGCCGCTGAAGGCCTGATCACCATGAAGGTGCGCCGCGGGGCTTATGTGACCGAGGTTTCAGAAAAAGACCTGCGAGATGTGTATCACTTGCTAAGCCTTTTAGAAAGTGATGCGGCCGCTGTGGTGGCCCAAACGGCCTCCTCAGCAGATTTAAAGAAGCTGCAATCACTCCATGCCGACCTTGAAGCCGCTGGCAAACCCGGCAAAGAAAAACACGATAAGTTCTTTGAAGTGAACGAAGCATTTCACATGTGCTTGCTAGAGTTGGCGCAAAACAAATGGCGCGATCAAATGGTGGCCGACTTGCGCAAAGTGATGAAGCTCAATCGGCACAACTCACTGTTTAAAACAGGGCGCATTACAGAGTCTTTGAAAGAACATCAAGCCATCATGGCGGCCCTGAATGCCAAAGACCCTGTGGCAACTGCTGCACGCATGGGTGAGCACTTTGCCAATGGGTTAATGGCGGCCAGCTCTACGCCCTAAGCAGGTACCTCTGCGCCCTTGGCCAAGGCCTCACGCGCAATGGCCATCACCTCGCGAGGTGGCATGGGCTTGAGCTTGTGATTGCTCCAAACTTGGCGCCACAAACGTCCTCCTCGCTGACCATGGTAAAGCCCCAGCATGTGTCGTGCAATGGCATACCAAGGGCAGCCATCTTCTTTGAAGGCACGCTCCATGTAAGTGACCATAGCTTCTTCCACGTCTTCTCGTAAAAGCACGGGTTTAGACTGAACGCTTTGTGCTGGTTGCTGAAAAAATGTTTCATCCCAAGTGGTGAGTAGCCAAGGGTTGTAATAAGCCTCACGGCCAATCATCACGCCATCTACTTCCTTGAGATGTTCGGTTATTTGTTCATTGCGCGTGATGCCACCATTGATGGCAATGGTGAGTTCTGGAAAATCTTTTTTCAACTGATAAGCCAGTTCATACCTCAAAGGCGGAATCTCGCGATTCTCTTTGGGCGATAAGCCGTTAAGCCAAGCATTGCGCGCATGGACAATGAACACATTGCAGCCCGCTTCTTTGACGGTGCCCACAAAGTCTCGAACAAAATCGTAGCTTTCAATTTGGTCAATGCCAATGCGGTGCTTCACCGTGACGGGCACTGAGACAACATCTACCATGGCCTTGACACCATCGGCCACCAACTGCGGTTCGTTCATGAGACATGCACCAAACGCACCACGCTGCACACGGTCGCTGGGGCAACCGCAATTTAAATTGATTTCGTTATAGCCCCACTGCTCGCCCAATTTGGCGGCGAAGGCCAAGTCATGGGCATCGCTGCCGCCCAACTGCAAAGCGACTGGATGCTCTTCTGCATTGAAACGCATATGGCGCTCTATGCTGCCGTGGCGGATGGCACCGGTGGTGACCATCTCGGTGTAAAGCATCGTGTGCTGCGTTAGAAGGCGATGGAAAAACCGGCAATGCCGATCGGTCCAGTCCATCATGGGCGCTACAGACAGGCGCCAAGGACTAAAGTTGAGATGAGGTGCTTGATTCACACCCCGATCATAATTAATAAATGATGCTTGCAATCCCTTTCAAACAAACGGAATCTCCACACTTACGGCCAATACGTGGCACGATGGCGTTTAAGAGACACGTTAGTCAAAGGGAAATCTATCCATGAACGAATCAACCATTTGGTGGCTCATTGCAGGCTCACTTGTTGGCATAGAACTGATGACGGGCACCTTCTACTTGCTCATGCTCGCCATCGGCGCTTCAGCAGGTGCTATCGCAGCGCACGCTCAGTTAAGTTTTTCATCACAACTGATCACCGGATCGGTGGTCGGTGGACTCGCTGTCATTTTGTGGCGTGTTTATTCTTTGCAAAAATTAAAGTCTCATCCCGAAGAAGTTTCTGCCCAACACTTGGATGTCGGTGAAACAGTGGAAGTGCATGAATGGCTCAGCAATGGCACCGCTCAAGTTAAGCACAGAGGTGCCAACTGGACCGCTATTTGTGCAGAGGGAATTCCACAAGAACTTGGCATTTATCAAATCCAAGATATTCAGGGCAACACTTTGGTGCTGCATAAAGTTTAAGTCAACGTTAGCCTCAAAGAAAGAAACATCATGGAAATTGCAATCGTCCTATTGGCCATTGCGGTCTTGTTCATCATCAAAACCGTCAAGGTCGTACCTCAACAAAACGCATGGGTGGTTGAGCGCTTGGGCAAGTTCCACGCAAGCCTTACGCCAGGCCTTAATTTTGTGGTGCCATTCATTGACAACGTCATTCAAAAACACAGCCTCAAAGAAATTCCGCTCGACGTGCCCAGCCAAGTTTGCATCACCCGAGACAACACACAACTGCAGGTTGACGGCATTTTGTACTTCCAGGTCACCGACCCCAAACTGGCCAGCTACGGCTCATCCAATTACATTGTGGCCGTCACGCAATTGGCTCAAACCAGCTTGCGCAGTGTCATTGGCAAATTAGAACTCGACAAAACATTTGAAGAACGCGACATCATCAATGCCCAAGTGGTGGCAGCCATCGATGAAGCAGCCTTGAACTGGGGCGTCAAAGTACTTCGTTATGAAATCAAAGACCTGACACCACCCAAAGAAATTTTGCATGCCATGCAATCGCAAATCACGGCCGAGCGTGAAAAGCGGGCCCTCATTGCAGCCTCAGAAGGACGCCGTCAAGAACAAATCAACATTGCCACGGGCGAACGCGAGGCCTTCATTGCGCGCTCTGAAGGCGAGAAACAGGCCGTGATCAACAAAGCCGAAGGTGATGCCGCATCTATTTTGGCGGTGGCCGAAGCCACAGCCCAGGCCATTGAGCGCATTGCCTCTGCCATTCAAAAACCAGGCGGTGAACAAGCTGTGCAACTGAAAGTGGCCGAGCAAGCTGTCATTGCCTACAGCAAGGTGGCACAAGATGCCAAAACCACACTCATCGTGCCTGGCAACATGACCGAGGTATCTTCCCTGATAGCCTCGGCCATGCAAATGGTCAACACTGGAAAAAATGCTGGGCATTAACCCATGTGCAAGCCACCATTCACAGCAAAGTCAGCACCCGTGGCATAGCCGCCTTCTTCAGACGCCAACCAAGCAATGATGGACGCGATTTCGCTGGGCTCACCCAAACGCTTGACAGGCACTGTGGCCACAATCTTTTCCAGCACATCGGCACGAATGGCTTTGACCATGTCGGTGCCAATATAGCCAGGGCTAACGGTGTTCACTGTCACGCCTTTGGTGGCTAACTCTTGTGCCAAAGCCATAGAGAAGCCGTGCATGCCTGCTTTGGCAGCAGAGTAGTTGGTTTGACCCGCTTGACCCTTTGCGCCATTGACAGATGAAATGTTCACAATGCGGCCCCAGCCTTTTTCAACCATGTCGGCAACCACTTGCTTGGTCACGTTGAACATGGAGTTCAGGTTGGTTTCAATGACTGCATCCCAATCTTCGCGCGACATTTTCAAGAACATGCGGTCTTTGGTAATGCCTGCGTTGTTGACCAACACGTCAATGGTGCCATGCTCGGCTTTGGTTTTTGTAAAAGCTTCGACGGTTGAATTCCAATCACCCACGTTTCCCACAGATGCGTAGAAGGTAAAGCCCAATGCTTTTTGTTCGTCCAACCATTTGGTGAAGTCACGTGTTGGGCCGCAACCTGCAATGACCTTGAAACCTTCTTTGTGAAGGCGCTGGCAAATGGCGGTTCCGATGCCGCCCATACCACCTGTAACGTATGCTACTTTTTGACTCATGGATTTGTCTCCTATGTAAATGAGTTATTTGAGTTTCTGAAAAATTAACGCTCTAGAGTCAATGACACGCCCATACCGCCACCGATGCACAAGGCTGCAAGGCCCTTCTTTGCATCACGGCGTTGCATTTCATGCAAGAGTGTCACCAAAATACGGCAGCCAGATGCACCAATGGGGTGACCAATTGCGATGGCGCCGCCATTGACATTGACACGCATTGGATCAATGTCCAATGCTTTGTTGACTGCGCAGGCTTGGGCTGCAAAGGCTTCGTTCAATTCAAACAAATCTACATCGCTGGCTTTCCAACCGGCACGTTGCAATGCCTTCTGCGATGCTGGCACGGGGCCCATGCCCATGGTGGCAGGGTCTAAGCCGCTGGTGCCAAATGAGACGATGCGCGCCAGGGGCTTGAGGCCTAAAGCCGCAGCCTTTTTAGCCGTCATGACCACCACAGCGGCAGCACCATCATTGAGGCCCGAAGCATTGCCCGCAGTCACTGAACCGGCTTTGTCAAATGCAGGACGCAAACCTGCCAAGGCTTCTGCATTGGTTTTCTTGTTGATGAATTCATCGACATTAAAGACCAAGGGGTCGCCTTTGCGCTGAGGAATAAGCACATCGACAATTTCATCTTTGAACTTGCCCGCATCTTGTGCGGCGCTGGCTTTTTGCTGACTGCCCAATGCCAGAGCATCTTGCATGTCGCGTGTAATGCCATTGGCCTTGGCCACATTTTCAGCCGTAATGCCCATGTGATATTGGTTGTACACATCCCACAAGCCATCGACAATCATGGTGTCAACCATGTTCCAGTTGCCCATGCGTTGTCCATCACGTGAGCCCATCAAAACGTGGGGTGAAGCGCTCATGTTTTCTTGACCACCTGCCACAACAATGTCGCTGTCACCCCATGCCACAGCTTGC
>CALCBL010000087.1 GCA_937897495.1 uncultured Burkholderiales bacterium | reverse complement strand
GGTGCTTACAGATGGAATAAAACATGACAGCAAACACAGCCACAAAAATGACTGTGCACAAGACCATCATGAACACATGAAGAGAGTGTTGCTCTTCGGCAATTTTGGAGGCCGCGGGGTGAAAGTCCAATTGATTGACAGCGGGGCCGCCAGGCAAATCGTTAACGGCATAGGCTGCAGTCGCAACCCACGCACCAGCCCAGATACCTGCTTTGCTTAGCAAAGAGGACAATGCTTTGGAAATACTCTTCATAGTTTTCACAAACTTCCAAGTTTCAAATGAAACCACTACAGTTATAAAAAGGGAATGCTCAGTGTTACACCGATGACCGCTCAAATGAGCAAAGAGATTCGGGTTAACGCGAGGAATTTTAACCGAGTTGAAGGCCTAGTTTGAGCTTTATCAAACTTGATCGTGTTTCTTTTGGGGGTTTTGAAGCATTTGACGCATGTCATCCAAGTCAATTTCACTTTGTGAAGTTATTTTGACGCGTGCTTGCGGTTTGAGTGCATGACCATAAACCACCTCGAAAGTGAGCGCCAATCGGCCTTCCGAGTCAATTTGGGCCAAAGACAAAAGGGCATTTTGGAAATTTTTGTACCAATTTTTGCCACGCAATCCCGCAAACCTGCTGACGTGAAAATTACGCCCTAACCTACGCAAATCTTCAACAAGCTTTTCTGGATTGACGTAAGTCAAGGTGATCTTTTCCATGTCCATCACAGGTTCTGCAAATCCTGCATGCACCAGCATGTCGCCCCAATCGTGCATGTCGGTGAATTCATGCGATGGCATGGGCCAGCCCATGCGCGCATAAACCGTTCTCAATTCTTGCAGGGTGTCAGGGCCTAGACATGAAAACATCAAGAATCCATCGACAGCCAATACACGATGCCATTCGGCCAACAAGGCCTGAGGGTCTGCGGCTTGGTGAAGCAACATGTTGGCCCAGACCATGTCCATGCTGTGAGGCTTCAAAGGGGCCGTTTTTAATTTCGACTGAAACCAAGTTAAGGGCTTCCACCAAGGCGCTGATGCATTGGCTTGAACCCA
>CALCBL010000086.1 GCA_937897495.1 uncultured Burkholderiales bacterium | reverse complement strand
AATCGGGAGGACTTCAATGTCTAAATCAATTCTGACCCGTCGTAACGTGTTGCAAACCGGAGCCGCTGCTGGCGCTGGATTGGCACTGCCGACAATTTTGACCGCAGGAAGCCACAGCGGTTACACCAATGCGCCAACTGGCAGCACAGTCACCTTGGGCTTCAACGTTCCCCAGACCGGCGCCTATGCTGACGAAGGTGCCGACGAGCTGCGCGCTTACATGCTGGCCGTTGAGCACCTCAATGGTGAAGGCGACGGCGGCATGCTCAACACCTTCTCTTCCAAAACTCTGGAAGGTAACGGCATCCTGGGCAAGAAAGTCGAATATGTAACGGGTGACACGCAAACCAAATCCGACGCGGCGCGTGCCTCTGCCAAATCCATGATCGAAAAAGACGGCGCCGTGATGATCACAGGCGGTTCGTCTTCTGGTGTTGCGATTGCGGTACAGGGTCTGTGCCAAGAAGCTGGCGTGATTTTCATGGCGGGTCTCACCCACTCCAATGACACGACAGGTAAAGACAAAAAAGCAAATGGCTTCCGTCACTTCTTCAACGGTTACATGTCTGCGGCAGCTTTGGCACCTGTGCTTCAAGCGCGTTACGGCAGCGACCGGAACGCCTATCACCTGACCGCTGACTATACTTGGGGTTGGACACAAGAAGAATCCATCGCTGCAGCCACTGAGGCTATGGGCTGGAACACTGTTAACAAAGTGCGCACACCGCTCAAAGCGACAGACTTCTCCTCTTACATTGCCCCAGTGCTGAATTCTGGTGCGGATGTTTTGGTTCTGAACCACTACGGCGGGAACATGGTGAACTCTTTGACGAACGCCGTTCAGTTTGGCCTGCGTGACAAAGTTGTGAACAACAAGAACTTTGAAATCATCGTTCCGCTGTACTCTCGCCTGATGGCGAAGGGTGCGGGCGCCAACGTGAAGGGCATCTTTGGCTCGACAAACTGGCACTGGTCCTTGCAAGATGAAGGCTCCAAAGCCTTTGTTAAATCCTTCGGCACAAAATACGGCTTCCCTCCTTCACAGGCGGCACACACCGTTTATTGTCAAACTCTGCTCTATGCAGATGCGTGTAACCGCGCTGGCACATTCAATCCATGTGGTGTTGGCGAAGCCTTGGAAGGCTTTGAGTTCGACGGTCTGGGCAATGGTAAGACATTGTATCGCGCCGACGATCATCAGTGCTTCAAAGACGTGCTGGTTGTGAAGGGTAAAGAGAACCCAACATCCGAGTTTGACCTTCTGGAAATCGTTGAAGTGACACCAATGGAGCAAGTAAAATACGCTCCAGATCACCCAATGTTTGCCGGTGGGGACTTGGGCGCATGTAACCCAGGTGCTTAAATAGAAGCGTGCAGAGGTGCCTGTCATCTCTGCACAACCACGCAATTAGGGAGCGCAAAAGCGTACCCTATTTTCCAATAAATAGATAACCCGCAGGTGGGGACCATGGACGCCATCATTCTTCAAATCCTGAACGGCTTAGATAAAGGTTCAGCCTATGCGCTTATCGCACTTGGCCTGACTTTGATCTTCGGCACGCTCGGTGTTGTGAACTTCGCGCACGGTGCGCTATTTGTAATCGGGGCGTTCTGCGCTGTTACATTGAACCGAATTTTTTCAATCAGCTTTGAGACCACCGATCCGACGAAAGTGGATTTTCTGGGCAATCCGGCCACGATCAAAACCACGTATTTGGAACATTGGTTCGGCGCAGGTCCGGCCGCTTGGATGACCGATTGGTCAGTGCCTTTGGCAATCTTACTGGCCATTCCCGTCATGCTGTTGGTCGGCGTGATTATGGAACGTGGCTTGATTAAGCATTTCTACAAACGGCCTCATGCGGATCAAATCCTGGTGACATTCGGCTTGGCCATTGTGTTGCA
>CALCBL010000085.1 GCA_937897495.1 uncultured Burkholderiales bacterium | reverse complement strand
CAAGTCAACCCTAAATTTGTGCTTCGAAACCATTTGGCAGAAGCTGCTATTCAAAAGTCAAAAAAGGGCGACCATTCAGAGGTCGATACTCTTTTCAAATTGCTACAGTCTCCCTTCGAAGAACATTCGCAGTTTGAGCACTACGCCAATTTACCGCCCGATTGGGCTGCCAACATCGAGATCAGTTGCTCGTCCTAGGACAAAATTCCAGCAGCAACGTCAATCACCCCATTTCAACAAGTAGACTTTCACCATGTCGCAAACCAAATTACCGCAAACAGATGCCGAATGGCGCGCTTGGCTCATTGCCAAGAATGCCGAGCCTCTTGCCTTTGAAGTCACTCGCCGAGCAGCCACCGAGCGTCCTTACACGGGTAAATACGAAACACATTGGGAGCCTGGCCAGTACAACTGCATGTGTTGTGATGCCAAGCTTTTTGATTCATCGACCAAGTTTGACGCTGGCTGCGGTTGGCCTTCTTTCTACCAAGCAGCAGAGCCCAACGCAGTTGCACAAAATGTAGACCGCAGCCACGGCATGGTTCGAGTCGAAAGTGTCTGTGCCCAATGCGGCGCTCATTTGGGCCATGTTTTTGAAGATGGCCCTGAGCCCACTGGCTTGCGTTATTGCATGAATTCAGCTTCTTTGAATTTTCAGAAAAGCTAAGATGAAAATAGCGCTCGACCTTTTTCCGATCCTGCTTTTCTTCGCAGCCTACAAATTTGGAACCATTTACGAAGCAACTGCTGTGTTGATGGCAGCTACCTTGGTGCAAAGCCTGTTGATGTATCGCCTTGAAGGCAAATTGGCAACCATGCAAAAGGTGACGCTGGCCCTCATTGTGGTGTTTGGCGGCTTGACCCTCCTCTTGCAAGACGAACGGTTCATCAAATACAAGCCCACGCTGCTTTACAGTTGCATGGCCTTGGCTTTGTTTTTCTCTCAATTCATCCTCAAAAAGAATATCTTAAAAACAATGCTTGGCAGTCAGGTCAATTTACCCGATGCCAATTGGCAAACTTTGAGCATGGCCTGGATTGCTTATTGCGTTTTCATGGCCTCTTTGAACGCCTACGTGGCTCACAATTTCAGCACTGAAGACTGGGTTAACTTCAAAATTTGGGGGTATGTCTTTCCCTTGATTTTCATTGTGGGAACCGGAATTTAT
>CALCBL010000084.1 GCA_937897495.1 uncultured Burkholderiales bacterium | reverse complement strand
GCATTAAAAACACCACATCGTCTGCGCTGAGTTTGGCGTCGCATTCAAACATGCGGTAGCCGTACTCGGCGCCTTTTCGAAAAGCGGCCATGGTGTTTTCGGGGGCCAAAGTACCAGCGCCTCGATGGGCAATCCATCTTGGATAGGGCCAGGGCTTGAGTGGCTTAGCAGTGTTCAGGGTCACAGACGTTTTCCTGTTTCAGCACTGAAATGATGAATGCAGCCCGCCTTGGGCAGGGCATGGAAAAGTTCTCCGGGCTTGGGTGCAGCCATGCTGGCGTCGAGTCTGAGTGTGAGCGATTCATTGCCTAAGTGAGCATGCACCAAGCGCTCTGCGCCAAGCAGTTCAACGGTATCTACTTTCAATTCCCAGCCGTCTGTAGCCAGATCGAGGTGCTCGGGTCGAATGCCCAAAATTTGGCCAGCTGGCAAACCTGGTGCTTGATGGAGCAAGTTCATGGGCGGTGACCCAATGAAGCTGGCAACAAAGGTGCTAGCAGGGCGGTTGTAGACTTCTTCAGGCGTGCCAAATTGTTCCATCACGCCGGCATTCATGACAATCATGCGCTGCGCCAAGGTCATGGCTTCTACTTGATCGTGCGTCACAAACAAAGAAGTGATGCCCAATTCGCGGTGCAGCTTTTGAATCTCCAAACGAGTTTGAGCGCGCAGTTTGGCATCCAAATTGGACAAAGGTTCGTCAAACAAAAACACCTGCGGCTTACGCACGATGGCGCGGCCCATGGCCACTCGCTGGCGCTGACCGCCTGACAGTTCTCTGGGCTTTCGCTGAAGCAAGTTGCGTAACTCCAAAATACCGGCAGCTTTGTCAACCCGGGTTTGAATGTCTGCCATGGAAACTTTGGCAATTTTCAAGCCATAAGCCATGTTGTCAAACACGCTCATGTGTGGGTACAGCGCGTAGTTTTGAAACACCATGGCAATGTCGCGCTCTGCGGGCTCTAGGTCATTCACGATGCGGTCACCAATTGAGATGAGACCCCCCGTCACTTCTTCAAGACCTGCCACCATGCGCAGCAAGGTGGACTTGCCGCAACCCGACGGGCCAACGATCACAACGAATTCACCATCGTTGATTTGGGCGTTCAAATTGTGAATGACAGGGACTGCCTTCGCTCCCGTGCCGTATTCTTTAATAATGTTTTGAAGTGTGATGGAAGCCATTATTTTTCAGTATCAACCAGGCCCTTGACGAACCATTTTTGCATCAAGATCACCACGAGGGCGGGAGGGAGCATTGCCAAAATGGCGGTGGCCATGACAACATTCCATTCGGTGTATGCCTCGCCAGCCAACATGCGCTTGATTCCCATCACGATGGGGTACATGTCCTCGTTGGTGGTGACAAGCAGAGGCCACAAGTATTGATTCCAACCGTAAATGAATTGAATCACAAACAACGCGGCTATGTTGGTGGCTGACAAAGGCAGCAAAATGTCTTTGAAGAATCGCATCGGACCAGCGCCATCCATGCGTGCCGCCTCCACCAATTCATCTGGCACGGTTAAGAAAAATTGGCGCAATAAAAAAGTGGCGGTGGCCGAAGCAATGAGAGGCACCGTGAGGCCAGCGTAGGTATTGAGCATGCCCAAGTTGGAGACCACTTCATAACCGTGCCCGATGA
>CALCBL010000083.1 GCA_937897495.1 uncultured Burkholderiales bacterium | reverse complement strand
ACACCCTCGATGGCACCCTTGCCAAATTCTTCCGGATGTTTAGAAATACGCTTTGCTGTGCCGTAACTCATGAAAGAAGCAGGTGTAGCGCCCCCTGGTGTCACGCCCATCCAGCAGCCAATTAAGCACGCGCGCAATGAGGTAGCCCAGTATTTGGGCAGCTCTTTCCAAGTGTCGAGAACGTCTTTCAGGCTGATTCGACCCTTGTGTCCTTTGAAAGCAAGTCCCTCCTCCATGGTGAGCAAAATTTCACCAATGCCAAAGAGGCCTATGACCGCTATCAAAAAGTCAAAGCCTTTGAGTAAACTTTCTTGGCCATAGGTCATGCGCAATGTGCCGGTCACGCTGTCTAAGCCTACTGCAGCCAAAGCAAAACCAAGCATCATGGCCATCAAGGTTTTGACGGGCGGCTCTTTGCTCATGCCAATGAAACTTGCAAAAGTGAGTAACTGAACTGCGAAGAACTCGGGCGGTCCGAAATTAAGCGCAAATTTAGCCACGACAGGCGCCAAAAATGTCACCATCAGCACAGCCACAAAAGCACCCACAAAAGACGACGTGAATGCTGCGGTTAAAGCCTTCGCGGCCATGCCCTTTTGGGCCATAGGATAGCCATCAAAGGTGGTTGCCACCGACCAGGGCTCTCCTGGAATGTTGAACAGGATGGACGTGATAGCCCCGCCAAACAATGCGCCCCAGTAGATGCAAGACAGCATGATGATGGCAGAGGTGGGTGACATGCCAAAGGTCAGAGGCAGCAGAATGGCCACACCATTGGCGCCGCCCAAACCTGGTAACACACCAATTAACACGCCCAAAAAAATACCAATGAACATGAAGCCAATGTTGGGCAGTGTCAGGGCAACTGCAAAGCCTTGAAACAGGTTGTTGAGTTCATCCATGATCAATAGCCCAACCAAGCATGAATGAATCCTTTTGGCAATGGCAACATGAACCAAACTTCAAACAAGACAAACAATGCTGCGCTAATGCCCGTGCCAACTACAATTGATTTGCTGTAACTGTATTTGCCTTGCCAGACCATGAATGCAGCAATGAAAATAAGCGAGGCCACATAAATTCCCAACACAAAGATGGCGGCCGTGAAAGCCGCAGTTGGAAGGAGCATGAGCAGCATCAAATTGAACTCGTGCTTTTCGGCAAAAACCTCTTTGCCATCATCTTGTTTCCAAGCCAGCAAGGTTTGCACAATCACCCAAGATGCGCCGCCCAACAAAAGACAGCCAATGTAGAACGGAAAGTAGCCAGGCTCTGGGCCATCACTGCCCCAAGCATTGCCAACGCGAAGACTGTCCGTGATCACCAACAAACTCACACCCACAAAGCAGGCAGCCACCAACAACTCCATCCACCGCATTTGCAGGTGTGCGCCTGTTTTCATGATGAGGTCCTTCAAAATTCTTATTTGGCCAAGAAGCCGGCTTCACGCATGAGACGGAAATGCTCCACCTCCGCTTTCAGCAACCAATCTTGAAACTCTTGGCCCTGCATGAAGGTGTCCTTGAAAGCGCCGGTCTCCATGAACTCTTTCCACTCTGGGAGTTGGCGTACTTTTTGGAAAACGTCGGTGTAATAGGCCACTTGCGCTGGCGTGGCTTTGGGCGGCATGAAAATGCCACGCAACATCAAGTACTCCACATCGAGGCCTTGTGATTTGCAGGTGGGAACGTCTTTCCACGACTGGGTCGGTGTGATTTTTTTCGGATAAGGCATGACCTGTGAATCAAATACACACAGCGCCCTTAAAGTTCCGCCCTTCCAATGCGCCACGGCTTCAATGGGGTTGTTCACTGTGGTGTCAACGTGTTTTCCCACCAATTGAACCGCCACGTCACCGCCCCCTTTGAAAGGGATGTAGATCATTTTTTTGGCAGTGGCTTTTTCAATGGCCACCGTGATGATCTGGTCTTCTTGTTTAGAGCCCGTTCCAGCCATTTTGAATTTGCCAGATTCGCCTTGCTTGACGGCCTTGGTGAGGTCGCCTACCGTTTTGTAAGGTGACTCGGCATTGACCCAAAGCACAAACTCATCGAGTGCCAACATGGCAACAGGGGTCAGGTCCTTCCAATTGAAGGGCACACCCGTTGCCAAAGGCGTGGTGAATAAATTTGACAGCGTGATGATGATCTTGTGTCCATCTGGGCGCGCCCCTTTGGCATCCAAAAATCCTTCTGCGCCTGCACCCCCCGATTTGTTAACCACCACCAAGGGTTGTGCCATGATCTTGTGCTTGCTGATCACACCT
>CALCBL010000082.1 GCA_937897495.1 uncultured Burkholderiales bacterium | reverse complement strand
GCATCGCTTAAGAAAGCTTCTGAACGGTCGCAATTCCATTTGATGTTGCGATTGAGCTTTTTGGAAGCCCATGTCAGGCACACGTCTTCAGCATACAAATAAATTTTGGCGCCAAAACCACCACCCACATCGGGTGCAATGACGCGCACTTTGTGCTCGGGCAAGCCCAGCACAAATGCTGTCATGAGCAAGCGCTCGACGTGAGGATTTTGGTTGGACACATAGAGTGTGTACTCGTCGCTGGCGCGGTTGTAGCTGCCAATGGCGGCGCGTGGCTCCATGGGGTTGGGTGCCAAGCGGTTGTTGATGAGGTCTAGCTTGGTGATGTGAGCGGCGCCTGCAAAAGCAGCGTCGACAGCGGCTTTGTCGCCAATGGCCCAGTTGTAGCAATGGTTGTTGGGGGCTTCTGCGTGAAGGGCGGTGGCCTTTTTGGCATGGCGCACATCGACCACTGCAGGCAGTACGTCGTATTCAACTTCTACCAATTCGGCGGCGTTCTTGGCTTGTTCCAAAGTCTCTGCTACCACCATGGCCACGTGGTCGCCCACATATCGCACCTTGCCATTGGCAAGAATGGGATGCGGCGGCTCGTTCATAGGCTTGCCACTGGTGTCGGTAATCAGCCAGCCGCAAGGCAGGCCATTGATCTTGGCATCGACGACATCAGGGCCGTCTAGTACAGCCACCACACCATGCGCTGCCAAGGCTTTGGCCTTGTTGATGCTTTTGATGTTGGCATGTGCATGAGGTGAACGCACGAAAACGGCGTGCGTCATGTTGTCAAGGCGAATGTCGTCTGTGTAATTGCCAGCGCCTGTAAGGAAGCGGTAGTCTTCCTTGCGACGCAAGGACTCACCAATGTGAGGAAGTTTGGAGAAATCTGATGCACCCATGGTGAGCTCCTTAAGCGTTCATGGCAGCAGAACCCTGCTGCACGGCTTTGACAATGTTTTGGTAACCGGTGCAACGGCACAGATTGCCTTCGAGCAATTCGCGAATTTCGGTTTCGCTGGCCTTGGGGTGGCGCTTGGCAATGTCAACCGCGCTCATGACCATGCCGGTGGTGCAAAAACCGCATTGCAAACCGTGGCACTCTTTGAAGGCGGCTTGCATGGGGTGCATGGTGCCATCGGCATGCGCCAAGCCTTCAATGGTGGTCACTTCAGCGCCTTGGGCTTGGGCGGTGAGCATGTTGCATGACTTCACGGCACGGCCGTTGACATGAACGGTACAAGCACCGCATTGGGCTGTGTCGCAGCCTACGTGAGTGCCAGTGAGTTTGAGGTGCTCGCGCAGTGCGTTGACGAGCAATGTATTGGGGGCTGCGTCAACGGACACTGATTTGCCGTTGACCTTCATGTGAACCTGCATGCGTGACTCCTGAGGGTGAATTCGTCCTCCAGTAGATCACGCCCTTGCACCCTTGCTTTTAAGGACTTTCCCTTATAAATAAACCAAGTATGACTAAGGTCAATTTAACTGTGCTCAATTTGACTGACTTTGGCTCTGCGCCACTGATTCACCGCCATGGGAATGACCAATGCAACACCCACCAGCGTGGCTGTCAAACTGGGTGCAATCATGAGCAATGCAGCAAACAGGCAGGACAGTTGCTCCCAACGTTTCATTTCGACCAGCATGAATTTACTCAAAGCCGCCGCCATGAGGGTAATGCCCATGATGCAGCCGGTAAAAGTGATGATGAAACTCTCCCAGGTGAAGCCTTTGGCCACCAAGAGCAAAGAGGGTGAGAACACAAAGACAAATGGCACCAAAGCTTTGGCCAGCCCCAAACGGAAGGCCGTATTGCCAGTTTTGAAGGGGTCACTGCCCGCCATACCCGCCGCCGCATAAGCCGCTAGGGCCACGGGAGGTGTGATGTCTGCCAGTACGCCGTAATAGAACACAAAAAAGTGGGCCACCAAAGGCTCAACACCCAGGCCCACCAAAGTAGGCGCTGCCACTGTGACCATGATGATGTAAGTGGCCGTTGTGGGGACACCGCAGCCCATCAAGATGCAGACCAAGCCCGTCATGATGAGCGCAGCCAGCAAGGTGAGGGTGTTCAAGGACATCCAGTCAGAGGGAATGATACCGCCCATGACAGCTGAAATACTTTGCGCAGCTTGCGTGATGATGTAGCTGATTTTGAAACCCACGCCAGTGAGGGTCACCACGCCAATCACGATACCCACAGTGGCCGCCGCAGCACCCACCGCTAGCGCATATTTAGCGCCAGTTTCAAGGGCTTCCACCAAGACGTGCGGTTCGATCCGACCACGCACACCGCCCCAAATGTAGGCTGCAGCACCCGTTAGGACAGCCACCACAAAAAGAACCATCTTGATGGTGCTGTTCTCGTTGCCGAAGTCAGAAAAAGCGATGGTCATCAGGAGGATGTGCATGACAATCAACAGCCCCCAGTTTTTCAACTGATTGCCACTTATACGGGTGGTCATGCCCACGATGGCGCAGGAGCTGATGCCTACAAAGGCCGCCAAGTAAGGCGTGCGCCCTGATACCAAAATGCTAATAAGCAAGGCCAAAGGAATGAGAGTGGGCCAACGCATTTGCATGGATTCACGCAGACGTGGCATCTCTTCTTCTGTGAGTCCTCGAAGGCCATAACGCTTGGCTTCAAAGTGAACCTGCATAAACACACCGAAGAAATGCATGAAGGCGGGCACAATCGAAGCCGCAATGATGGTTTGGTAAGGCACGTTCAAGAATTCAATCATCAAGAACGCTGCTGCACCCAGCACCGGCGGTGTAATTTGGCCACCGGTAGAGGAGGCTGCTTCAACCGCTGCAGCAAAGTGTTTTTTGTAGCCCACGCGAATCATGGCGGGAATGGTGAGTGAACCCACAGTGACGGCATTGGCCACCGACGAGCCACTGAGCATGCCAAACAAGGCGGAGCCAAAGACGCTGACCTTGGCGGGCCCACCTGCGTAGCGGCCGGCAACGGTAGATGCAACGTCAAGGAACAATTGACCTAAACCAATGCGTGTGGCCATGACGCCAAACAACACAAAGTGAAACACGTAGGTGGCCACAACGCCCACCGCCACGCCATAGATGCCTTGGCTGGTGAGGTATTGGTGGTTGATCATCATGGACCAATTGGCACCCGCGTGTTTGAGCAGTCCGGGAAAGTAGGGGCCAAGCAGTGCATAGACGGTGAAGCCAATGGCAATGATCGGCAAAGGCCAGCCCATGGAGCGCCTTGTGGCTTCTAGCAAAGAAATAAACAAGATGCTGCCCATGATGACGTCCATGTTGCTGGGGTTGCCCACGCGGAACATCAGGTCATCAAAGACATAAGGAATGTACAAAACGCTCACAGCACATGCGCCTGCTAAGAGCCAATCGACCAGCGGCACACCGCCTGGATTTAACAAAGAACTTTTGACGCTTCTCTCAGCAGAGGATGGGCTGAATGCAAAGACCAAAAAAATCATGCCCAGCACAAAAGCCAAGTGCACACCCCGGTGCGTGATTTCTTGCAACAAACCAAACCCTGCCGTGTAGTAATGGAAGGCGGAAAGCGCAATTAAAAGCCATTTGACGATTTGCGTAGCCGGCGGCATGGTGGGCCGAAAGCGCATCTCGGGATCAAATTTTTCTTCGAGCTCTTGTAGCTTTTGATCGTCGGGTAGCAGGGTGGCAGCGGTCATGAAAATACTCTGGAAACTTCAAGTTAAAACGGGCGAGTTAACCATCAGTTAACCCGCCCGTAGGCATTTGACAAACCGTTAAATTATTTCAACACACCGGCTTCGCGGTAGTATTTTTCAGCACCTGGGTGGAAAGGAATGCCAGCACCTTGAACAGCGTTCTTCAAAGTGATGAGCTTGCCTTTGGCGTGGCCAGCGGCCAATGCTTTTTGGGTGGACTCGCTGTACAAAGCTTTGGTAATTTGATAGATGGTTTCAGTGTCAGCTTTGGCGCTGGTGACCCACTGGGCACCCACAGACAAAGTGTTTACTGCATCTACGTCTTTGTAGGTGGCTGCTGGCACAGTGTCGATTGCAAAGAACGAGCTTGTGTTGCGAAGCGCTTGCGCTTGTGCACCTTCAATGGGCAACAAAGCAATGCCGCCGCCACTTGAAGCCAACTCGGCAATGGCGCCTGCAGGTGCACCACCCACAAAGAAGAAGGCATCCAAAGCGCCGTCTTTCATTTTGTCAGCGGCTTGGTTGGGCTTGATGTACTCAGGCCTGATTTCAGATTCTTTGATGTTGTAGGCCGCCAAGATGAGGCGGGCATTGACCAAAGTGCCAGAGCCTGGCTCGTCTAAAGCAACGCGCTTGCCTTTGAGTTCAGAAATGCTTTTGATGCCAGAAGATTTTTTAACCACCACGTGAATGGTTTCGGGGTAGAGGTTGGCAATTAGGCGCAAGTCTGGAATATTGGGCTTGCCTTCGTAAATACCGGTGCCTTTTTGGGCCCATGTAGCCACGTCAGATTGAGAGAAACCCGATTCCATAGCGCCACTGGCCACGCCATTGACGTTGGCCACAGAGCCGTTGGTGGCTTGTGCTGTGGCAATCAATTTGCCAGGAATAGAAACGGCATTGGCAATCATGCCACCGACTGGGTAATAAGTACCTGCAGTGCCGCCAGTGCCAATGCGAAAGAAAGATTGCGCTTGTGCGCTGGTGCTGACCGTGAGGGCCATGGGCAATGCCACAGCCATGCCGATGGCCAAACGACGTGCAACTTGATTCAGGTTCATAAATACTCCAGTTATATCCGGTTGAAATAATTTTTCAGTAGGCCCTATTTCCAAGTTTTATGGAATAGGACTAACACTGATCAACTTGACAGTGTAAAGCCCAAAATAGGTCAAAACGAGTGATCCGATTAAATGCACGCTGGCTGTGCCCAATGCCAGAATCAGGCGTCCTTGCTGAAGCATGCCCACCACTTCGGCAGAAAATGTGGAAAAAGTGGTGAGCGCCCCTAAAAACCCCGTGATACAAAAAAGCCGCCATTCAGGGTCTATTTGAGGAATGTTCTGAAACACGCCCACGCAAATGCCAATGAGATAGCCGCCAATGAGGTTGGCCGCCAAAGTGCCCCAAGGAAAAACACCCTCTGTGGTGGCGCTAGGGTTTAGCCACAGGCCTAATTGCCAGCGTGCTAGCGCGCCTAAACTGGCGCCCACACAAATTGAGATCACAGTTAGCATGGGGGAATCCCTCTGATTAAATAGGCGGGCCTTCTGCATCAGTTTCGGCTTCTGTGAAAACGTTTACTCCGCCCAGAGTATTTGGCATTGCGTCAAAAGACTCGCCATCATAGAGGATGAATTTGAATCAAAATATCATATTTGAAACCAACTTTCCAAGAACTCATCCATGAAGACTCAAGCAGGTTTAAGTCGGTGGGGTGTTTTGATGTTGGACACCCAGTTTCCGCGTTGGCGGGGCGACATCGGCTGCCCTGAAGGGTGGCCATTTGAAATGGTGTATCAAAAAGTGGAAGGTGTGTTTCCCACTGAAATTGTGAAGACGGCTGAAAGTTTGCGACAGCACGAGGTTTTGCCTTTATTTGTGCAAGCTGCAAATCAATTAATTTCGCGTGGCGTTCACGGCATTACAACCAGTTGTGGATTTTTAGTCTTGCTTCAAAATGAATTGCAGTCGGTCTTAACTGTGCCTGTTAGAACATCCAGCTTGTTGTTGTTACCTCATTTGCTATTGGAAAATGAAACAGTCGGTGTCCTCACAATGGATGACGCGGTACTCGGACATGCACATTTTCTTGCGGCAGGCGTATTGCCTCAAGACTTGTCCAGGCTCAGAATACAAGGCGTTTCGCCGACAGAAGAGTTTGCCCGTGCCATCATGGGAAATCAAATACAAATGAATTTTGATGCTGCGCAGAAAAGCGTTTTATCTTGTGCATTGTTGCTACAACAAAAAGCGCCTGAGCTAAGGCATGTTGTTTTGGAATGCACCAACATGCCTCCTTATGCCAAAGCCATTGAGGCTGCTACAGGCTGGCAGTTGCACAGCCTGCATCAACTGCTCAAAGCTTCATCTGCTGAGGCATCCAAGTGACAATGCCAGGGAAGAAATAAATCAACAACACAGCCACCACCATGAGGAAGAACATGGGCAAGGTGGCTTTTGCAATCCAGAGCAAATCTCTGCCAGTCATGCCTTGCAGAACGAACAGGTTAAAGCCGACCGGAGGCGTGATTTGCGCCATCTCAACGACCAAGACAATGAAAATGCCAAACCACAAAGGATCGATGCCCGCTTTTTGAACGGTGGGCATGATGACGCCCATGGTGAGGACCACCATGGAGATGCCATCTAGAAAACATCCCAGCACAACATAAAAAACTGTGAGTGCCAAAATGAGTTCGAATTGACTCAGGCCTAGTGTTGCAATCCATTCAGCCAAGTGCCTAGGCAATCCAATGTAGCCCATCGACAAAGTTAAGAAAGATGCGCCCGCCAAAATCAGGGCAATCATGCAGTAAAGCCGAGTTGCACCCATCAAGGATTCTTTGAAACTAGACCAGTTAAGCGAGCCCTGAACCGCAGACAAAACCATGGCGCCCACCACGCCTACAGCGGCCGCTTCGGTGGCAGTCGCAAAGCCAGCATAAATGGAACCGAGCACCGCAACGATGAGGCAGACCACAGGAATCAAGCTGCCAGATTCGCGAACTTTCTCCATGAAGGTGTATTGGCGATCATTGGCGGGAACTTGTTCGGGATAGCGCAAAGCCCAGTAAATGATGTAGCCAGAAAACAAGCCAGCCAACATCAGGCCAGGCAAAACGCCAGCAATAAAAAGTTTGGCAATTGAAACATCGGCTGTGACGCCATACACGATCATGATGATGGAGGGCGGAATGAGTAAACCAAGTGTGCCTGCCCCTGCCAAGGTACCAATGACCATGTTGTCTGGATAGCCTCTTTTGGACAGCTCAGGCAAGGTCATTTTGCCAATGGTGGCGCAAGTGGCTGCCGATGAACCCGAGACTGCAGCAAAGATGGTGCAACCAGCGACGTTGGTGTGAAGCAAGCGCCCAGGTAGTGCTTGCAACCAAGGTGCTAAGCCTTTGAACATGTCTTGGCTGAGACGTGTTCTGAATAGAATTTCACCCATCCATATAAACAAGGGCAAGGCTGTGAGTGTCCAGCTCGACGAAGAGCCCCAGATGGTGACTGACATGGCATCGCCCGCCGGACGGCTGCTGAACAATTGCATGCCCACCCAAGCCACACCGGACAAAGACAGACCGATCCAAACACCGCTGCCTAAAATGACAAACAGCGTGAAAACCAGCAAAGCTGTGATGAAAAGATCGTTCATGTTTATTCGTTGTGAAGCGCCGTATCTGATTGGGCAGATTCACGTTGGCCTAAGCATTCCAAGATGAACTCATCTACAAAGGCCAGCGTCAGAATCAGGGTGCCGAGCGCCATGGCAATTTGTGGAATCCACAAAGGCGTGGCATCGTTGCTTGTAGAGATATCGTGAAATGTATAAGACTGCCAAGAAAGTCGAACGCTGTAGTAGGCTAACAAACACGCAAGAAGGGAGGCCATGCCAAGTGCCCACAACTCAATGCCTTTGAGCCAGCCGCCTTTAAAGCGACTGATTAAAACTGTGACGCGAATGTGTTCTCCGCGCTTGA
>CALCBL010000081.1 GCA_937897495.1 uncultured Burkholderiales bacterium | reverse complement strand
CAGTGGCCAAGCGCTGGACAGCACAGGGGGTGTTCAACCTGGCTTCTCCTTGAATCTGCCTGCAGGTTCAGCCGGCCAAACCATTTATCCGCCGCCTAGTTTTGCCATTTCACTTTTCAACGCAGCAGCCAATCAATTTTTAAACCTCGAAATTTCTGCACTTGAAGCCGATGGCAAGGGCAAAGTGGTGGCCAGCCCAAGGGTGGTCACAGCCGATCAAACCAAGGCCCTGATTGAGCAAGGCACCGAGTTACCCTACCAAGTGAACAATGGCAATGGCGCCGCGTCTGTTGCCTTTCGCAAGGCCAACTTAAAGTTGGAAGTCACACCCCAAATCACGCCAGAGGGGGCCGTTGTGCTTGAGTTGGACATTTCCAAAGACAGTGTGGGCCAAATCACAGCGGCAGGCTATGCCATCAACACCAAGCATGTGAAAACACAAGTGTTGGTGGACAACGGGGGAACTGTGGTCATTGGCGGTATTTTGGAGGCGGCCGACAAGGACGATGTGGCTCAATTGCCCTGGCTTGGAAGCCTGCCCGGCTTGGGTTGGCTGTTTAAAACTCAGCAATCAACGCAACGAAAAACGGAAATGTTGATTTTTGTGACGCCCAGGGTGCTGGCTGAAAACATAAGTCCTGCGCCCTCGAATACACTTGGAGCCTCAATCCTTCCTTAAGTTTCTACTTTTGCTCATTATTTTTGTTGGCCTCCCGGGATCTGGCAAAACGACCATCGGCAGACAGATGGGGCGTCGACTCGGCTTGCCTTTTTTGGATTCAGACAGTGTCATTGAGCAACGTTTAGGATGTTCGATTCGAGAGTTTTTTGACCGTGAAGGTGAAGAGCGTTTTCGTGACATTGAGCAAAACGTCCTTGACGATTTAAGCAAGTACCACCACGGTGTGCTGTCAACAGGTGGCGGCGCAGTGCTTCGGCCTCTCAATCGGCAAAATTTGCACACGCGAGGCAAGGTGGTTTATTTGTGTTCAACGCCTGAAGAGGTTTTCAGAAGACTGAAGCACGATATGCAAAGGCCGCTTTTGCAAGTCGACGATCCGCAAGAAAAATTGAGAGCTTTGTTCAATGTGCGCGATCCTCTTTACCGAGAGACAGCGCATTTTGTTTTTGAAACAGGACGTCCCAGCATCAACAGATTGCTCAACACCATCATTGCAGAACTAGACCTCGATGGTTTTGACACGCATGCTGCAAACGCCAACCCAAGCCGAACATGAACACATTGAACAAGCACCTTGAAACTGTCCGAATTAATTTGGCGGACAGAAGTTACGATATTTTGATTGGTGAAAATTTATTAGGGCAAGCAGGCACCTACGGTCAATTGCCCCAAGCTGCTGCCGCCTTGATTGTGACCAACACCACGGTCTCACCGCTTTACGAAGACGCCTTGCGGCAGGCGCTGTCGGGCCATTACAAACAGATTCACAGTGTTCAGTTACCAGACGGCGAGGCACACAAAGATTGGGTCACACTGAACCTTATTTTTGACACCTTGCTCGGCCGTGCTTGCGATCGCAAAACAGTTTTGTTTGCTTTGGGCGGTGGTGTCGTCGGTGATATGGCGGGCTTTGCTGCCGCCAGTTTCATGCGCGGCGTGCCCTTTGTTCAAGTGCCCACAACGCTACTGGCACAAGTCGATTCGTCGGTGGGCGGCAAAACGGCCATCAATCACCCCATGGGCAAGAACATGATTGGCGCGTTTTACCAACCGCAGCGGGTGGTGTGCGATTTGGGTGTTTTAAAAACTTTGCCAGCACGCGAACTCAGCGCCGGACTGGCCGAAATCATCAAATACGGCCCTATCGCTGACATGGCATTTTTTGATTGGATTGACGCCAACATGGACGCCTTGAAAGCTTGTGATACCCAGGCCATGGCGCATGCGGTGAAGCGAAGCTGTGAAATCAAAGCGTTTGTGGTGGGGCAAGATGAGCGCGAGTCAGGTTTGCGGGCCATCTTGAATTTCGGCCACACGTTTGGTCACGCCATTGAAGCCGGCCTCGGCTTTGGTAAGTGGTTGCACGGCGAGGCGGTGGGTTGTGGCATGGTCATGGCCGCTCATTTGTCGGCCGACATGGGCTTGATCGATCTTGCTTTTGTCAAGCGTTTGACAAACCTCATTGAGCGCGCTGGTTTACCTATCAAAGGCCCTGTGCTAAGTGCTCAAGACAATGCGGGTCACTACCTTGCACACATGCTGCATGATAAAAAATCTGTGGCGGGCGACATTCAATTTGTCTTGATGGACGGCCTAGGCAAGGCCCGTGTCAGTGCAGCACCACAAGCCATGGTGCGTGCTGTGATAGACCGTTGCTGTGCTTGAAATTTACGCCTGCTTTGCTGAAAACTCGCGTGGTAGGCGACATGCGGAAGCGCCCGCTCCAACTCGCAATGACTTCCAACGTGATCGAGACCGCATCGTCCACTCAACGGCTTTTCGCCGGCTGGTTTATAAAACGCAGGTTTTTTTAAATCACGAAGGTGATTTATTTCGCACCCGCCTGACTCATTCTTTAGAGGTCGCTCAGCTTGGACGGTCCATTGCCCGTGCATTGGGACTGAATGAAGATTTGGTTGAGGCTGTGGCGCTGGCCCATGACTTAGGGCACACGCCCTTTGGTCATGCAGGTCAAGACGCCCTGAATGAATGTATGCAAGCCTTTGGTGGGTTCGAGCACAACTTGCAAAGCCTGCGTGTGGTTGATCAATTGGAAGAACGTTACCCAGATTTTGATGGCTTGAACCTCACCTTCGAAACGCGTGAGGGTATTTTGAAACATTGCGCCCGTCGAAATGCGCTGTTGATAGAGGCTCAAGAACCTGGCGGTGTGGCCAAACGATTTTTAGACGGCACACAGCCTAGTTTGGAAGCACAACTTTGTAACTTGGCCGATGCCATTGCCTACAACGCGCATGACATTGACGATGGGGTGCGCTCAGGTTTGCTCAGCTTGTCGCAAATGGCAGAAGTGCCTTTGTTTGAACGTTACAAAATTTTGACGCTTCAGCAGCATCCAAGTTTGAAAGATGCTTCCAAATCAAGACGCTTGTTGTACGAAACCATTCGCCGCATGCTCAGCGATCAGGTCTACGATGTCATTGACACCACGCGTTCTAATTTGCTGTTGCACGCCCCTCACCATGCAGACCAGGCAAGGCTTGCAGGGCCTCTGGTGGCATTTGGGGAGCCCATGGCGGAACAAGTGCAAGTCATGAAATCATTTTTGTCCAAACATTTGTACCGGCATCCTCAAGTGATGGAGACCACGACCCAAGCCCAAGTGGTTGTGCGCGAGTTGTTTGACGCATACCTTAATAGCCCTCAAGAGATGTCCTCTGATTTTGCTGCGCGCAAAGAAACGCCACGTGCAGTGGCTGACTACATTGCGGGCATGACCGATCGCTTCGCTGCGCGAGAGCACGAACGCTTGACGGGTCGTCGATTGCTTGCATGACAAGTTCGGTCTTGGTTTCACAGAAATCTTTGTCTTTAGGGGCTGCCTACTGCGTGATATTTTCTGGTGTGGTGGCTGCATTGCAAATTGGAAAACTGCCACCTGCTTTGCCAGAATTGAGTCAAACTTTGGGATTGAGTTTGATGCAAGCGGGCTTTTTGTTGTCCTTGGTGCAACTTGCGGGCATGAGCTTAGCCCTTGCTGTGGGTTTGTCTGCCGATGGCTTCGGCCTGAAGCGCAGCATGCTGTCGGGCTTGGTTATCTTGGGTGTGGCCAGTGCCATGGGCGCTGCCTCAGAAAGCGCTGCGTCCCTCATGGTGTGGCGCGCCGTTGAGGGTATTGGATTCTTAGGGGTCACTTTGCCCGCACCCGGGCTCATTCGAAAGTTGGTCAGCGAACACCATTTGCGAAAGTTATTGGGCTATTGGGGGGCTTACATGCCTGCGGGCACAGCCCTGACTTTGTTGGCGGGCCCCTTGTGGTTGCCTGAGTTTGGATGGCGTACTTGGTGGCTGTTGTTTGCTGTTTTGTCTTGGGTCATGGCCTTTGTTTTGTGGCGTGTGGTGCCTGCAGATGTTTCAACTTCCTATGGCCCTGAACCTGTCAATGCTTCCTCAGTTCAAGCAGTGGCTTGGACCCAAAGATTGCGTGAAACGCTTTCAGCGCCAGGGCCGTGGTGGGTGGCACTTTGCTTTGCCATGTATTCTGGCCAGTGGCTGGCGGTGGTGGGTTTCTTGCCATCTATCTACACGCAGGCCGGTTTGTTGGGTGCCACTTTGGGCTTGTTAACGGCGGTGGCTGCAGCTGTCAACATGTTGGGCAACATGGCCTCAGGGCGTTTGTTGCAAAAGGGTGTTCATCCCAGCGTGTTGTTGGCCATTGGATTCTTGTCAATGGGGGCTGGCGCTTTTTTGGCGTTTGCAGAGTTCACCCAAAGCTGGCCAGGTTTGCGCTACGCGGGCGTGTTGCTTTTTTCAGCCTGTGGTGGCTTGGTTCCTGGTACTTTATTTTCTTTGGCAGTTCGCTTGGCGCCGCATGAACGCAATGTGTCCACCACAGTGGGTTGGATGCAGCAAGGCTCTGCGGCGGGGCAGTTTGCAGGGCCGCCTTTGGTGGCTTGGCTGGCGTCGCAAGTGGGTGGTTGGCAATGGACTTGGTTAGCGACAGGGCTGTGTTGTGTTCTAGGCGGTTTGCTGTCCATCTTGATTGCGCGAACTTTGAGTCAACAAAGCGTGGCTTCATGAAATCTCAAACAACAGTTTCAATGTCTTTGGAGGCCAGTTCATTGAAAGCCACGCCAGAAAATCTGATGGTGCAAGATACTTTGCGCTGGTTAGAAAAAGCGGTCATTGGTTTGAATTTGTGTCCCTTTGCCAAATCGGTTTATGTGAAGGGCCAAGTGCATTGCACAGTCAGTTCGGCCGTCACATTGGAAGCTTTGCGCGATGACTTGCTGCAAGCGTTAAAAGATCTCGTGGCGCTAGATGCATCTGTGCGCGACACCACCTTGTTGGTGGTTCAAAACTTGTTACAAGATTTTTACGATTACAACGATTTTTTAAATGTGGCAGACGATTGTTTGTTGGCACTTGATTTAGAGGGCGAAATTCAAATTGCCAGTTTTCATCCGCACTACCAATTTGCGGGCACCGAAGAAAACGACATCACCAATTTCACCAACCGATCGCCTTACCCCACTTTGCATTTGATTCGGGAGGCCAGCATTGACCGAGCAGTGGCCGTGTTTCCTGAGGCGGAAGCTATTTTTGAAGTCAATATGGTCACCCTGAACCAATTGGGTTTGGCGGGATGGAAAGCCTTGGAAGTGGGGCCCACTTTGCCGCAGAATGAGTCTGATGAAAAAAAATCCAGTTAATTCGAAATCGACAGAACCCAAGCCATTGGATTTAGATTTGCGGCCAGGGCAATCTATTGAATTGCTCAAAGAGTTGCACATCCTCACGCGTGAGGGCAAGCTCAATCAAGACTCACGTCGCAAATTGAAGCAGGTGCTGCATCTGTTTCAGTTCATTGAAAAGATTTTGAAACAGCTGTCTGAAGAAGATGCAGCCAAGGCCTTGAAGTTGTCTGTCTCTCAGCTGGCTCATGACGACTTGCTGCCCAAGGGCTTGTCGCTTGCAGACCACGGTGCTGGCAAATCGTATTTGGGTTTCATCGTCTACGATTTGTTTTTCAAGCAGTTGTCGCAAGGCCATATTTACGGCATTGAAACGCGTTCTGAATTGGTCGAAGCCTCACGCGCACTGGCAAAGCGCTTGGACTTTCAGCGCATGGTCTTTTTGAACACCTCGGTGGCCGAGTCATCGCAGTCTGACCTCATGCCATCGCACATCGATGTGGTGACGGCGCTGCATGCCTGCGACACCGCCACCGACGACGCCATTGCTTTTGGACTCCTGAAAAAAGCCCGCGCCATGGTCTTGGTGCCCTGTTGCCAAGCCGAAGTGGCCGCTCAATTGCGTCAAAACAAGGTCCTCAATTTATCGCGTACTCCCTTGGCCGAACTCTGGCGCCATCCGCTGCACACGCGCGAAATTGGCAGCCAACTCACCAACGTATTGCGCTGCCTTTACCTAGAGTCAAAAGGCTATGCCGTCACCGTCACCGAACTGGTAGGCTGGGAACACAGCATGAAAAACGAACTCATCCTGGCCCACTACACCGGCCGCCCCAAACAAGGTGCCGCCGACCACCTCCAGTCCCTCCTGACCGAATTCGGCCTTCAGCAATCCCTTGCATCGCGTTACCCTTAATTGGGGTCAGATCAACATTAATTTCTTTCGGGTTAGCATTCAGGCATGGCCCGCCAACCCCGTTTAGCCCTTCCAGGTTACCCGCATCATGTGATTCAGCGGGGTAACAATCGCCAGCCCATCGTGCTGGACGAGACCGATCGAAGAATGCTTTACAGCCTGTGGCTAGAAGAGTCACAGCGTCACAAAGTGGCTGTCAACGCCTACGTGTTGCTCGACAATCACTTCCACATGTTGCTCACACCGCCCAGTGATGAGGCGATGTCTTTGATGATGCAATCGGTGGGGCGGAGTTATGTGCGCTACTTCAACAAGCGCCACAACAGAAGCGGCACACTCTGGGAAGGGCGCTACAAATCCTCGCTGATTGATTCTGAAGCCTATCTCCTCACGTGCATGGCCTACATTGACTTGAACCCAGTCAGGGCAGGGTTGGCCGAATCGGCCGAGGCCTTTAGCTGGTCGAGCTACAAACACCTGGCAGGTCAAAATATCGACAAACTGGTCACGCCACACGCTCTTTATTGGGGCTTGGGCAATACGCCCTTTGCCAGGGAGGCGGCATACGCCGAATTTGTGGCTGGGGGTTTGTCTGCGGCCACTCAAAAAGCCCTGACCGAGTCGGCCCTGAAGGGGCGCGTGGTGGGGCGCCCTGACTTAAAGGTCATTGGAAAAGAGCAACCAGCGT
>CALCBL010000080.1 GCA_937897495.1 uncultured Burkholderiales bacterium | reverse complement strand
TTTGCCATGCTGATCAAGCGCTTCCACCGTGACGGCAGTGCCCACCATGACCACCACCAAAGGTTTTTCCAGCCCCTGCGCCAACATGCGATGGCGGGCTCCCACCATGGCCACCCAACGGTCTGAGCCTAAGCGGGTAGGATGGTCGTAGCCATTGCTGATACCGGCTTCTGCATTGGAAGACACCACCCATTGCGGCGACACGTCCCAAAGCTCCATTTGCTCTTGAACACGCCGCTTCACAGCGTCTCCGGCCACCACGCAGCCCAGCATGTACTGAGGCGCAGCCAAGCTGGCCCAAGGCCCATCGGCGAGGGTTTCGATGTTCTCTAAAAATTCCGCGCCCTGTGCCAATACATTGGCTTGGGTATGCGGCCGGTCGTAAAGCGCCCACTTCAAACGAGTGTTACCGACGTCGATTGCCAAAAATGTCATATGCGGATGATAATGATTTTTATGTTCCCTTTAATCAAAATCTCAAAAAGTCTGTCCGCCTACGAGCGCGGCCTTGAATTTGGCAAGGCCAGCGCCCTTCAAGCCCAGCACAGCCGCATCACCTATGCACGATTGTTTGCCACCTGTGGCATCTCTTGGACACAGGCTTGTGAGCGAGCCAAACGTTACACGCAGGCCATTGAAGCCCTTGACCCTGCTTTGATCCCAGAGATGCAGGGCATGGCCGATGGCGCTGCTTTGAAGCTCGAAGACATCTTGGCGCTCAATTGCAGAACAGAGATTTTGCCGCCCAACTTTTTAAGCGATGAGACTCAAGAAGCCGCCTTGGCATTGGTAGCCAACACCGCCATGGGCTTACCCGATTGGACTTTAGAGGCTGATGGCAAAAACGCTTTAAAAGACGTTTGGAAGGAAGGCGAATGCACGTCCTTGTGTGTCAATGCTTTGGGCAGTGCAGATGGCCACGCTTGGTTTTCGCAAAATTGGGACTGGGTGGGTCGGCAACGCCCAGCCTTGGTCATTCTGCAATCTTATGACGAACAAGGCCGTACTTTTACCACCCTCACCGAAGGCGGCATGTTGGCCAAGATTGGCATGAGCGAAGGCGGCTTGGCCATTGGCCTGAATATTTTGCGTTCGGTCACAGATGGCGCCACGCCAGGGGTGCCTGTGCATGTGGTGCTCAGGCATTTGTTGTCTTGTCAATCTGTGGCGCAAGCGCGTTTGGCACTGGCACGCATGCAAACTCTGAAATTTGGCGCGGCGTCCAATGTCCCAGTGGCTGATGCACTGGGTGAAGTGGCGTGTTTTGAAATTTCACCCGGTGGTTGGGATGAAGTCAAACCTGTCGATGGGTGCGTGGTGCACACCAACCATTTCTTGTGTGAATCATTGAGCGATCAACAGTCGCCCATGGGCCTGGCTTTGTCCAGCACACCTCGTTTGATCAGTGGTCTGCGTCACGCAGCGGCCGTGAAAAACGGCCAACGCATTGGTTTTGAAGAACTGCAAAATTTCCTGCGCGATGAATCAGATGGCCTCTGGTCTATTTGCCGAAGCCCCGACCCCGCCATACCGCCCGAAGCCCGCGTCGAAAGTGTGGCTGGCATCATCATGTTGCCGCACACACGCTCTATTTGGATTGCGCCCAACGTGCCCAAGTTGGTGGCGTTTGAAAAAATTGCTTAAATTTGTGGGCGTGGAATAGGGCACACAGATTCATAAGCTCGTGAAGCCCTGAGCACCATGGCGTCATCGAACATGCGACCTACAAATTGCAAACCAATGGGCAAGCCGTCTTTGGTGAGGCCACAAGGAATGGTGGAAGCGGGTTGCTGCGTGAGGTTGAAGGGATAGCTAAAAGGCGTCCAACCCAACATGGCTTCGGGCGTCATGGCTTGTTGACCAGCAGGACGCGCATCAAATGCTGGCACTGACACAGAAGGCGTGACCAACAGATCGTATTTCTGCATGAACTGGCGCATGTGCGAACCCAAAATCCCGCGCTTTGAATTCAATTGCTGCACATCCATGGCACTGAGCTTTTGACCCAGCACAGCTTCGGCTTTGAAATCAGGGTCGGCCAAAGCTTGTTGCTCAGCCGAGAGGCCATTCCAAACCGAGAGCGCACCTAAGAACCACAAGCCTGTTGTAATTTCCAGCGGGTCTTCAAAGCCCGGATCGACTTGCTCTACGTGAGCACCCAAACTTTGCAAAACTTTGACAGCAGCCTCCACAGCGGCAGCCACATCTGGGTGAATATTTTTGGCATAGCCCAAGGTGGGTGAATAGGCAATGCGCAAACCGCGAATACCATCTTCTAAACCTACACAATAATCTGTGGCATCGGGTGGCAGTGAAGTCCAATCACGCGCATCGGGCTGCTTCATCACATTCATCATGAGCGCAGCATCGCGCACGCTCATGGTGTGGGGGCCCAAATGCGCCACCGAACCAAAAGGTGAAAGTGGGTAAGCCGGCACCCGACCAAAGCTGGGCTTCAAACCAAAGTTGCCGCAGAAAGCCGCTGGTATGCGCACACTGCCCGCACCATCCGTGCCCACGCCAATCGGCCCCAAACCTGCAGCGACTGCAGCGGCGGTACCGCCCGAAGAACCGCCTGGCGTTTTATCGGTGTTCCAAGGGTTGCGCGTAATGCCTGTGGCAGGTGAATTGGTTTCACCTTTGCAACCAAATTCAGGGGTGGTGGTTTTGGCAAACAACACCGCGCCAGATTCGCGCAAGCGTGCTGTAACAGGTGCGTCGACTTCCCAAGCCTGGTTGGGATCGACGGTACGGCTGCCGCGCAATGTGGGCCAACCACGCGTCAGAATTAAATCTTTGATGGATGCGGGCACGCCTTCCAAGGCGCCCACTTCTGCGCCCCCATGAAGCGCTGCTTTGCGATGCGCTTGCCACTTGGCCTCGCTGGACTTGGCGCAATTCATGGCCACTTTTTCGTCGACCAATGTGAAGGCATTGAGCTTGGGATTGAGTTTCTCAATGCGCGCCAGCAAGGCCTTGGTTGCATCCACAGGCGATGCTTGACCACTTCGATACAGATGCAGCAATTGCTCTGCGGTGCATTGCGTTAAATCTGTGGGCGTGTTGTGAGCGGTCATGGTCGTGTCCTAGTTTGAGGGCTGAGTTTTTTCCAAGGCAAATCGCCGGGGTCTGCCGCCATGGGGCCAGGCGCCTTGGCCACAATGACTTGAGAAGCAATGGGTGTGAAATCTGCGCGGAAGTGGTTGGAACTTTTGGCCACCACAAGCTTCATTTTTTCAGCATGAATGCCAACGGTGCGCAATAACTCACGATCGAGCAATTGCATTTTGCCGCTCACCACAGCCACCAAAATGCCTTCAATTTCCAAGCAAGCACTCAATCCCATTTGAACGGTTACACCCGTCATCATGGGACCTTTCAAAACACATCGGCCATCGCTAAGCGCCTTGACTGTGAACCTGCCTTGCACAGGCGGATCACTGAGCTGGCCCGTAAAAATGGGGACTGCTTTGCCCAGCGCGCAATCGATTTGCGCACCAATGCCTGCCTCGTGGGCCATCTTTGCGGTACCAGGATCAAACATCAAGCCGAGCGCCACCTGACCCGGAAAAACTTTGCCAGCGCCTTGCTGAAGCAAGGCATGCAGCATGCCGGTGGTGTTGCTGTCGCCACCTGCGCCCGGGTTGTCTTGGGTATCGGCGATGACCACTGGCAAAGAGGAGGTGGCTGCTTTGGCCATGGCCTGCACCACCGCTTCGCGAGCAGGCAAGCATTCGGGCTGCCAAAGCGAAGGCGGGCTGACCGCTTGGAAAAGTTGTTCAACCACTTTTTCTGCTTGCTCGCCATGTCCCCACACCACAGGTCCACATTCATCGAAATCTGAAGCAGGAAAACCCATGCAAAAACTCAACATCACACCCGAGTCGTGATCGAGTGCCAGCAATTGCTCATAGGCCGTTTTGGCAGGCTCCATCCAAGTGCTTTGCGCATTCAAAGAAATCAAATACGGGAAACGCCGTACATGCATGGGTTCTTTGCGGCCCAACTTTAAACGTCGTTGCATCAGTTGTGCGGCCAACTCACCCGTGTCAGCCATGTCAATGTGCGGATAAGTGCGGTATGACACCAAACCATCACTGAGCGCCAACATCCGCTTGGTCACATTGGCGTGCAAATCGAGGCTGGCAATGATGGGGACGGCAGGGCCTACCAACTGCCGAATGCGCGAGATCAATTCACCTTCGCTGTCATCCGCATTTTCTGCCACTGCCGCACCGTGCAAATCCAAATACACACCGTCCAAGCCTTGGGGCAAAGCACGCTGCACATCCTCCATGATGGCTTGGCTGATGCGCTCAAACGCATCCTGGGTGACGTACGAAGAAGGTGTGGCACCCGCCCAAGCAGAAGGCACAAGCTCCCAGCGCAAACGCTTGGCCACATCGATGAAGCCAGCAATGGGAATATTGATGCCAGAGAGTTGCTCAATCACCGCCTGCCCGCGCATGAAAGCGGGAAAAGATTCACCGCGATTGAACGCCGTCCAATCGGCCAAGCTGGGCGCGAAGGTATTGGTCTCGTGCTGATAACCAGCGATCAAAATGCGTGTCATGGCAATTTTTGGGTTTTAAAAAACGATTAAAAAATAGCAGGGGGCGCTGCTTCAAATAATTTGCGTGTGTAAGCGTGTTGTGGTGAAGCGTACAAATCAGCTGTGCGTCCTGCCTCCACAATTTCTCCTTGGTGCATCACGATCACATGATCGCAAAGCTGAGCGGCCACACGCAAATCATGCGTGATGAACAGCATGCCCAAGCCCAAGCGCGATTGAATTTCGCGCAGCAAAGTGAGAATCTGCGCCTGCACACTGACGTCGAGTGCGCTCACAGCCTCATCGGCCACCAACACTTTAGGCTCACAAGCCAAGGCGCGCGCGATGGCCAATCGCTGTCGTTGCCCACCACTGAATTGTGTTGGGTATCGGCTAAGAGACTCCACTGGCAAGCGGACTTGTTGCATCAAGGTTTCAGACAGTTGGCGCGCTTTGTCTTCTGACATGCCAAAGTTGATAGCACCTTCCACAATGGACTGGCCCACTGTGCGGCGTGGATTCAATGACCGATTGGGATCTTGAAAAACCACCTGCACATGGCTGCGCAAAGGCCTCAATTGACTTTCGCTCAAGGTGGCAATTTCATGATCGGCCCAATGAATCTCGCCTGCCGTTGGATCAATCAATCTAATCAGGCAACGAGCCAAGGTCGATTTTCCCGAACCAGACTCACCCACAATGCCAATCGTTTCACCTGCTCGCACAGCCACGCTGGCCGCCTTCAAGGCATGCGTTTCATGACCACGGCCTAACCAATCTCGGCTGACATACGTTTTTGTAACGGCTGTGCCCTTCAAGATGGCAGCGCCTTGCGCCTCTGGCCTTGGCGGCGGCGGCGTCATGCTGGGTACAGCGGCCAACAGGGTTTGCGTATACGTCTCACGCGCTTGCTTCAAGACCTGCTCGCAAGTGCCTGACTCGACTGCGCGGCCTTGGTTCATGACCAGCACATCGTCTGCAATTTCAGCCACCACGCCCATGTCATGCGTAATGAACAGCACCGCGCAACCTTGCTCGGCTTGCAACTGAGAAATGAGTTTCAAAATTTCTTTTTGCGTGGTCACATCCAAAGCGGTGGTGGGCTCATCACAAATGAGCAAAGCCGGCTTCAAAATAACAGCCATGGCAATCACAATGCGCTGCCTTTGACCGCCACTTAATTGGTGCGGAAAACTGCTGTACATGCGCAACGGGTCTGGTAACTTCACGCTTTCAAACACACGCAAAACTTCTGCCTTGCGTTTCTCGGACGACCAATCGGTGTGCGTGGCCAACAACTCATCCACTTGGTCACCACAGCGCATGACCGGGTTGAGCGCCGTCATGGGCTCTTGAAAAACCATGCCCATGGCCTGGCCTCGGAGTTCACGCAATCGGGTTTGAGGCGCTTTGAGAAGCGCTTCGCCCAGCAACAAAATTTCGCCACCATCGGCCTTCAATTCTTTGGCCAGCAGCCCCATGACGGCGGTCGCCATGACAGACTTGCCCGACCCCGACTCGCCCACCACACACAAAGTTTTGCCTCTTTGAATGCTGAGACTGATTTGCTCAATGGCGTGCGATCGATCTGCACCCTTTGGCAGCGCCACCGATAAATTGT
>CALCBL010000079.1 GCA_937897495.1 uncultured Burkholderiales bacterium | reverse complement strand
GTCACCCTCTTTGGCTTTTCAACATTCAATTTTATGAGCGCCTCTTCACAGCCCCCCATTTCCACTGACGCCCAGAGAGAATCGCTGATTGAATACCCCTGTGACTTTCCAGTCAAAGTCATGGGCGCAAGGGTGGACGGTTTTGCAGAAGCCATGTGCCACGTTGCCCAACAATTTGACCCCAGCTTCAATCCAGCCACCCTTGAAATGCGGCCGAGCAAAGCAGGCAACTACCTGAGTGTGACGCTCACCATCAGGGCCACAAGCCGAGAGCAACTGGACAATCTTTACCTCGCCCTCACAGGGCATCCCATGGTCAAAGTAGCGCTCTAATTCAAGCCCCATTTATGCTGGTCAAACACCTCGGTCTGGTCCCCTACCCGGACGCCTACCAAGCCATGCAAGACTTCACTTTGCAACGCACAACAACTACGGTAGATGAGTTGTGGCTGTGCCAGCACCCTTCGGTGTTCACACAAGGTTTAGCTGGCTTGGCCAGCCACGTTCTCAGTCCCGGCACCATCCCGATCATCGCCACCAACCGAGGCGGTCAAGTGACCTACCACGGGCCAGGACAAATCATGGCCTATCCCTTGCTGAATTTGAAGCGTGCGGGGTACTTTGTCAAAGAGTACGTGTACCGACTTGAAGAGTCGGTCATCCGCACCTTGGCTCATTTTGGTGTCACGGGCCACCGTGTTGCCAATGCCCCAGGTATTTACGTGAGACTGGCCGACCCTTTTGCGCACACCGCGTTGACAGGGCCCGTGTTGCCCAACGACCCCTTCAAAGGCTTGGGGAAAATCAGTGCTTTGGGCATCAAAGTTTCACGCCATTGCAGCTACCACGGACTGGCACTCAACGTGAAAATGGACCTTGAACCCTTTGACCGCATCAATCCTTGCGGCTATGCTGGTTTGCAATCGGTCGACCTTTTTACAATCGGGGTGAACACCTCTTGGGAAGAAGCGGCAGACGTATTGGCGCACAAGCTCGCCGCCCTGCTGGCACCCTGACACTGAAAGAATGCAATGACCAAAGAATTAAGCGCCTCAGGCCCTGTTGTGCGCGAGGCGCAATCGCAAGAAAACTACGACCCCATGGCCAAGCAAAAAGCTGCCGCCAAGTTGTCGCGCATTCCAATCAAGGTCATGCCCGGCGAGGTGCTGAAAAAGCCCGACTGGATTCGTGTCAAAGCCGGCTCGCCCACCACGCGCTTTTATGAAATCAAGGACATCCTTCGCAAAAATAAATTGGTCACTGTTTGCGAAGAAGCCAGCTGCCCCAACATTGGCGAATGTTTTGGCAAAGGCACGGCCACCTTCATGATCATGGGTGACAAGTGCACTCGGCGTTGCCCATTTTGTGACGTCGGTCATGGCCGCCCCGATCCATTGGATGTCAATGAGCCCAGCAGTTTGGCGCGCACCATTGCCGACTTGAAGTTGAGTTACGTGGTGATCACCAGCGTTGATCGCGACGACTTGCGAGATGGCGGCGCTGGCCATTTCGTTGATTGCATTCGCGAAACGCGTGCACTTTCACCGAAAACTCAAATTGAAGTTTTGGTGCCCGACTTTCGCGGTCGCGACGATCGCGCGTTGGAAATTTTGAAGGCTGCGCCGCCCGATGTGATGAACCACAATTTAGAAACCGTGCCGCGCTTGTACAAAGAAGTTCGCCCGGGCTCTGACTATCAGTTTTCTTTGCAGTTGTTGAAAAAATTCAAAGCACTGTTTCCGCATGTTCCAACCAAAAGCGGCTTGATGGTGGGTCTTGGTGAAACGGACGAAGAGATTTTGCAAGTCATGCAAGAAATGCGCGATCACAACATCGAAATGCTCACCTTGGGGCAGTACCTTGCGCCGTCCACCAGCCACCTGACCGTGAAGCGCTATGTTCATCCTGACACCTTCAAAATGTTTGAAGAAAAAGCCTACGCGATGGGCTTCAAACATGCAGCAGTGGGTGCCATGGTGCGTTCAAGTTATCACGCCGACCAACAAGCGCACGATGCAAGTTTGGCACGCTGATGCAGCCTAGCCTTCGGGCCACTTGTTTGGCCTTGGGCGCCATTGCGTTGTGGGCCACATTGGCGCCTGTGGGCGTGCGTTTGTCGCACTTGCCACCTTTTTTAACAGCAGGCTGCGCTCTTTTAATTGGCAGCTTGGTGGCATTGCCTTGGTCAGGTTTTCAATGGCGCCTGGCCATCGTGCCCGCTCAAACTTTGGCACTTGGCATTTATGGTTTGTTTGGCTATCACTTTCTTTTGTTCTTGGCATTTCGCACAGCGCCAGCCGTTCAAGCCAATTTGGTGAACTATTTGTGGCCTTTGTTGATGGTGGTCTTGGCGCCTTTGTTTCACAAAAATAGCCGCCTCCATCTTCGCCAAGTTTTGGCGGCACTGGCCGGTTTAACGGGCGCTGTTTTGGTCATGACGAATGGTCAAGCCATTGCCACCGATTTCAATTTGGGCTACTTAGCTGCCTTGGCTTCTGCCTTCATTTGGGCCACCTACTCGCTCATGACGCAGCGCGTTGCCGCCTTTCACACGGCGGCCATTGGCTACTTTGGTTTTGTCTCGGGCATCTTGGCTTTGATCTGCCACTTTTTGCTGGAAACACCTGTTGCGCTTAGCTTAAACGATGCGGGCTTGCTGACATGGATGGGCCTTGGCCCTTTGGGCCTGGCTTTTT
>CALCBL010000078.1 GCA_937897495.1 uncultured Burkholderiales bacterium | reverse complement strand
AGCTGCTTGGCGACCACGTCGGCTGTGCGCTCTTCTTTGAAGCACAGCTCGGGGTGAGCATGAATGTCTTTGCGAATGGCCGCAATGCTGGCCGCGTCTGTGAGGATGGAGTCGATGATTTTCATGCCTACAGTCTAGCGAGAGTCGTGCCATTGCGCTACACCCCTTTTGCACTTGGGGGACATTTCCCTTTAGGGTTATCCCCAAAATTGCGCCCTTTAGAATGAGAGTATGACTAATTCAGTGCTTGAAAAAAATGCCGTGGTGCGTGGTTTGTGCCCGCATGACTGCCCAGACACCTGCGCCTTGCTCACCACCGTAGAGAACGGACGCGCTGTGAAGGTGCAAGGCAACCCGGATCACAAGCACACCGATGGGGTGCTTTGCACCAAAGTATCGCGTTATACAGAGCGTACTTACAGCCCTGAGCGACTAATGTTCCCCTTGAAGCGTTCGGGCCCCAAGGGGTCGGGGCAGTATGTACAGGTGACTTGGGAAGAGGCTATTGCGGACATTGCCGCCAAGCTCAAAACCATCGCCGCTCACAACCCTGAAGCCATCTTGCCCTACAGCTATGGCGGCACCATGGGCTGGGTGCAAAGTGAATCGATGGCCTCGCGCTTTTTTCACAAAATTGGCGCTTCTTTGCTAGACCGAACCATCTGCGCTTCAGCGGGGGGCGAGGGCTTGGTTTACACCTTGGGCGGCAAGTTCGGCATGCAAACCGAATTCTTTTCCGAATCCAAATTGATTGTCATTTGGGGCAGCAACTCAATCACCAGCAACATTCACTTTTGGCGCCGTGCTCAAGAGGCCAAACGCAATGGCGCCAAGCTGATTTGCATTGATCCCCGCCACAGCGAAACCGCTGAAAAATGCCACGTGCACTTGGCCATCCAGCCAGGCACCGATGCCGCATTGGCCTTGGCCGTCATGCGCGAGTTGGTGGTGAACGATTGGTTAGACCACGACTACATTGAAAAGTACACCTTGGGATGGGACGCATTGCGTGAACGCGCCATGACTTGGACTTTGTCTCGCGCTGCAGAAGTTTGCGGCATTGATGAATCCTTGATTCGAGAATTGGCCAAAGATTGGGGCACCACAAAGAAGGCCGCCATTCGCTTGAACTACGGCATGCAAAGGGTCAAGGGCGGCGCCAATGCCGTGAGGGCTGTGGCTTGTTTGCCAGCGCTCACAGGTGCTTGGCGAGACCGCGCGGGCGGCATGCTGCTCAGCAGTTCAAGCAATTTCAAAGTGAACAAAGTCGATTTGCACCGGCCCGATTTATTGGGCGCACGCCGTCCTAGAACCTTGAACATGTCCACCTTGGGCAATGACTTGAATCATGTTGGTGGTGCCGAGTGGGGCCCACAAGTGAAAGCCTTGTTGGTCTACAACAGCAACCCCGTGGCCATTGCGCCGCAGTCAGGCAAAGTGGTTCAAGGCTTTGCGCGAGAAGATTTGTTCACCGTGGTCATGGAACATTTTCAAACAGACACGGCAGACTATGCTGACTATGTGCTGCCTGCCACCACACAACTTGAGCATTGGGATGTGCAGGGCAGTTATGGTCACACCGATGTGTTGCTGAACCGCCCGGCCATTGCGCCAGTGGGTGAGGCTAAATCTAACAGCGAAATTTTCCGCTTGCTGGCCAAAGCCATGGGCTTTGAAGAACCCTGTTTCAGTGAAGATGATGTGAGTTTGTGCCGTACGGCAGTTGGCGCTGAAGTCGATTTCGACGCACTATTGGCCAATGGCTTTGTGTCCTTGAAAGTGCCTGAAGCACCTTTTGCAGAGGGAGGCTTTGCAACGCCTTCCGGCCGTTGCGAGTTTGTGAGCGATCGATTGGCAGCGCAAGGCTTAGATCCATTGCCGAATCACATTCCCAATTACGAAGTGCCAGTGGCAGGCAGTGCCTACCCCTTAGCCATGATTTCGCCACCAGCGCGCAATTTCTTGAATTCATCTTTTGTAAATGTGGACAGTTTGCGTGACATTGAAAAAGAGCCTTTGGTAGAAATCAGTTTGGTAGATGCTGCCGCGCGCGGAATTTCTACGGGCGATACGGTCAAGGTTTTCAACGACCGCGGTGAATACCATTGCAAAGCAGATGTCAGTTCACGTGCACGACCAGGCGTGGTCAACGGTCTGGGTATTTGGTGGCGCAAGATGGGCTTGAATGGCACGAACGTCAATGAAGTCACCAGCCAATTGCTAACCGATTTGGGCCGTGCGCCTGTGTTTTACGATTGCCAAGTGCAAGTGGCATTGCTAAAGAAAGCTTGAACCCATGTCAGAGATTTTTATTCAACGCGATCACACCTTGGGCATGGAAAAAGCCCGTGCTATTGCTGCGCAGTGGCAAAAAGAGTCCGAGTCAGATTGGGGCATGGACTGCACTTATGTGGCCAATGAAACCAATGAACAAGGCCAGGTGCAAGACCGCTTGAACTTTGAGCGCGCCGGTGCTTCCGGCTACTTATGTGTAACTGCCACCCAGCTCACGATGAAACTTGAACTCGGTTTTTTGATGGCGTCCTTCAAAGACAAAATCGAAGAAAAGATCACTAGCAACTTAGAAAAATTGCTCGCCTGAAATAATTGGGGTCAGAGCAACATTAATTTCCAATCAAAAGGGGCAGAGGCTAATGGGGGCTGACGATTTGTGGTACTCCACCATGAGGAGGCCC
>CALCBL010000077.1 GCA_937897495.1 uncultured Burkholderiales bacterium | reverse complement strand
CATCATCGAAATGGGTGAGGAAACAGGATTTCCAGGCCTCCAAGATGTCTGCAAAGACTATGCAGAACTGTTGAAAGCAGATTTGTTGGTGGCGTCCGATGGGCCGCGCCTCAGAGCAGACCGTCCCACCATTTTTCTGGGCTCTAGAGGCTGTATTAACTTTGACCTCAGCATAGAGTCCCGATCGGGTGCTCACCATTCTGGCAATTGGGGCGGCCTGATTTCTAACCCAGGTATTCAATTGGCGCATGCCATTGCCTGTTTGGTCACAGACCATGGCGAAATCAAAGTGCCCGAATGGAAACCCAAGTCATTGCCTGATTCTGTGAGACGTGTTTTGGCAGACTGTGAGGTGGACGGGGGTGCCAATGGGCCTCAAATCGAGCCCGAATGGGGTCAACCTGGTTTGAGCCCTGCTGAGCGTGTTTTTGGTTGGTGCTCCTTTGAAGTACTGGCCTTCAAAACGGGCAACCCAGACAACCCTGTCAATGCCATCCCGCCCAGAGCCAAGGCCACTTGCCAGCTCCGTTTTGTGGTGGGCATCGACAGTTCAGACATCTTGAGTGCGCTCAGGCGGCATTTGGACAGCCATGGTTTTGGCTATGTCCAAATTACGGCGGCACGCGATGAAATTTTCAAAGCCACCCGCATTGACCCAGACGACGCATGGGTCACTTGGGCGGCCAATTCTTTGCAGCAAACAACGCAAAAAAAGCCCGCCGTTTTGCCCAATTTAGGGGGCTCACTGCCGAACGACATCTTTATCGATGTACTGGGTTTGAAGACCATCTGGGTGCCGCACTCGTACCCAGGTTGCTCTCAGCATGCGCCCAATGAACACCTGCCTCCCGAGTTGCTCAAAGAGGCGCTGCAGGTCATGACGGGACTTTACTGGGATTTGGGTGCGGGCAATACGCCGCATCACACTGCACACAACACCACGCAAGCCAATTAAACTGTGGCGCCAATCGCCCCAAACAAGATCAAAGGACACAAGATGAATGCTCGTTACGATTGTTTTTGCAAATTGACAGACCTGCTAGGTGCTCAGGAATCTTTGACCGAAGCCAGACGTCATTTGCACCAATTTCCCGAACTCTCTTTTCAGGAAAAATCAACTGCGCAGTGGGTTGGCGATAAGTTGCAAGCCTGGGGCTATCAAGTGACACGCAATGTGGGTGGCCATGGGCTGGTGGCCACTTTGAAAAATGGCGAAGGCAAGGGCATCGCTTTGCGCGCCGACATGGATGCCTTGCCCATTCAAGAAGAAACTCAAAAACCTTATGCCAGCCAACATGCGGGCACCATGCATGCCTGCGGCCATGATGGCCACACCGCCATGTTGTTGGGAGCGGCCCAGCAACTGGCCAAAACCAAAAACTTCAAGGGCACTGTTCACTTGGTTTTTCAACCGGCGGAGGAGGCTGGCAAGAACAGTGGCGCTCAGCAAATGATTGCTGACGGCTTGTTTGAGCGCTTTCCGTGTGATGCTATTTTTGGCATTCACAACCACCCAGGGGCAGACGTCGGCACGTTCATGTTTGGCGCTGGCGCCTTCATGTCTGCCTCAGACACTTGCTACATCAAAGTCCAGGGCAAGGGCGGTCATGCCGCAAGACCGCACCAGACAGTCGACTCAGTGGTCATCATGGGCAGCTTGATCATGGCTTTGCAAACGGTGGTGTCGCGCAACATCGATCCTCTGCAAACATCGGTGGTCACCATTGGCACGGCCCATGCCGGCAGTGTGTCCAATGTCATTGCCGACTCAGCCAGCTTGTCACTCAGCATTCGATCTTTCAGCCCGGAAGTCCGTGCGCTTTTAGAACAACGAATTAAGAGCTTGGTGCGCGCACAAGTTGAGTCATACGGGGGTGAGGTGGAAATCATTTATGAACGCGGTTACCCCGTGGTGATCAATTCGCAAGCTGAAACTGAATTTGCCCGTCAGGTGGCTGTGGAGTTGGTGGGAGAAGACAAGGTGGTGTTCCCCTTTGGCCCCGTGACTGGCAGTGAAGACTTTGCCTACTACCTGCAGCACAAACCCGGTAGTTTCTTGCGCCTGGGAAATGGCGTAGACAGTGTTTTGTTGCACAACCCCAAATACGACTTCAACGACCAAAACTTGTCTTATGGCGCCGCATATTGGACGCGACTTGTAGAGCGCTTTCTTGAAGAAGCTTGAACACGACTCAAATTTTTGTATTTTTAAACCGGAGAACTTATGACCATTTCCATGTACCAAGCCAGCGTGCCCCGTTTGATCAATGGCTTGATTAACTTGTCGCATCTTTTAGACAAAGCGCAAGCCCATGCAGAAGCTAAAAAAATTGACCCCACCGTGTTTGCATCGATGCGGCTTAGCCCCGACATGTTCCCCTTGAGCCGACAAGTTCAAATTGCATGCGATGTTTGCAAGGGACTGATTGCAAGGCTGGCTGGTGTAGAGATTCCAGCCCATGAAGACACTGAAAAAGATCTGAAAGATTTGCAAGCGCGCATTGCAAAAACCATTGCGTTTTTAGAAACCTTCAAGCCCGAGCAAATTGACGGCACAGAAGACAAAGACATTGTGGTCAAGCGCGGCGAGAAAGAAACGCACTACAAAGGCATGCAGTATTTGCTAGGCCATGGTTTGCCCAATTTGTATTTCCATACCACCACCACCTACAGCATGCTGCGCGCAGGGGGTGTTGAAATTGGCAAATCAGATTATTTGGGAAAAATCTAAAACCTGCCTTTGACAAACTCAGCTTTTTAAAACTGAGTTGTTTGATCTTCAGTCGTCCAAGCCCGACATGCCAATGCGGTGTGCCAAGGGCTTGGGGCCTGCAATTCTGAACATCACCTGGCCTGGCCAAGACAGGTAGCCATCTAGCCTTCGAGAGAACAAAATGCCATCGGTTTGGCTGGTGTAGGTGGTGCGGGCTTTGGGCCCGTTGGGGTTGGCGGGGTCAATGACATCGCAAATGGCTTGGCCCTTTTTGACCTTGGCGCCAGGTTTGACATGGAACACCAAAAAGCCTGTGCCCTTGCTGTAACCCACGTCCATGCCGCTCATAGGCGATGCAGCGCTTTTCATTTTAGGCAGAGGGGCTGCTTTGCCGCCCACCACACCTTGCCGGACCAACCAGCGGTAAAGATTTTTGGCGTCAGACATACCGAGTGCATCGCTCACGTCGTGTTGGCTGCGCATTTCCAGTGTGACCGACATACAAGCTTGAGGAATATGGGCTTGCGGGAACTTGTCTTGCAGGCGAGCCCACAAAGCACTGTTCACCCCTGAAAAGGTGAGGGTGCTGGGGTAGGGGTCGTTGTACATCGTGGCCTCAACGCCCAAATCTGCTGCCAAGGCTTGCACTGCGCCTTCGTTGCCTAAGGGGCCGGTAGGTCCCTTGACCCAGTCATTGTGGGCAGTGAACAAATGCAAAGCGGCATAAATATCGCAATGCAAGTCGAGGACGTAGTCAGCGTCTGTGCTGAGTTTTTGCATTTCAACGCGCAGTGTTTGCAGTTCATTGGCGGGCTTCATTTCGTTCAAAGCTTCTAGCGCAGCCTTGCGAATCATTTTCACATTGGCTTCCGGGTTGGGGCCAATTTTTTTCCAGACCTTCTGAGCCACGGGTTCTGACACATCAATCCAATTGCGATTGAAGTTTTCATTGCTGAGGAAGTTGTAGCGGCCGGCATGGGAATTGCCTATCAGTTGTGACTGGCCGATGGGATTGACCGTTGGCACCAAAATGATCTCGCCCTTGATCAAGCCCTTTTTGTCCGCCTCGGACAGCATGGGCATCAAATGGTGAAGCGCCATGGTGCCGGGCATCTCATTGGCATGGATGGCCGCTTGCATGTAGACCTTGGGCCGTGCACCAGATTTGCCAAAACTGAGCACGGAAACAGTGCGGTGGGTGCCAGGGGTCATGCTGGGGAGTTGAACGGTTTTTGTCTTAATGGCCATGAGGGATCCTTTTTTGAATCAGATGTCGAATGAAATTAGTTTATGCGCATTCTGTCTAATGCAAAACCCTAATGTTTGATTTATAGATTAGAGTTAGTGTGTGAGATGTTTTTATGACTGTCTATTTAAATTTTCAGGAGAGCACTATGAATGAGAGTGAAATTCGCGGTCTGATCGACCAAGTTCGCGACAATGGCATCAGCCGCAAACAGTTCATTCGCCACATGATTGGCGCTGGATTGACTGTGCCCATGGCAGCTCAAATGCTGCTCACATCAGGTTTGGCTCAAGCGCAAACGGCTTCTAATTACAAGCCTACCAAGCGTGGCGGCGGCGGCCCCCTTAAAGTGCTCTGGTGGCAAGGTGCCACTTTGCTTCAGCCCCACTTCGCCAGTGGTACCAAAGACCAAGAAGGCTCACGTATTTTCTATGAGCCTTTGGGTGCTTGGGATCCAGATGGCAACTTGGTTCCCATCTTGGCGGCAGAGGCGCCTACATCGGCCAATGGTGGCGTATCCAGAGATGGCAAAACCATCACTTGGAAACTCAAGAAAAACGTTCAATGGCACGACGGCAAGCCCTTCACGGCTGACGACGTTGTGTTTACCGCCGCTTATGCCGCCGATCCTGCCACTTCTGCATACACCAGCAATACTTACAAAGACGTGAAGGTCACCAAGGTAGACAGTCACACCGTCAAGGTTGAGTACCAAAAGGCTTCGCCATTTTGGGCAGACCCCTTGGTCGGCGCCGCTGGCATGATCATTCCTAAGCACATTTTTGAAGCTTACAAAGGCGCAACTTCCCGCGATGCGCCGGCCAACCTCAAGCCCGTTGGTACCGGCCCCTACAAGTTTGCTGA
>CALCBL010000076.1 GCA_937897495.1 uncultured Burkholderiales bacterium | reverse complement strand
TGTCTTTGCCGGTCACGCCCAAATCGGCACCGCCATATTCCACATAGGTGGGCACATCGGTTGCACGCACCAAAACCACTCGCACACCCTGCTGGTTGGTGGGCAAAATGAGTTTGCGCGAAGTTTCTGGATCTTCCAGCACCTCGATACCCGCCGCTTTTAAGAGCGGCAGCGTTTCATCAAAAATTCGTCCTTTGGACAAGGCCAAGGTGATCATGTCAGTTCCTGTGATTACTTCGAACGTTCAATTTGGGCGCCCACTTTGCGCAGCTTCGTTTCCATGCGATCGTAGCCACGGTCAAGATGGTAAATGCGGTCAACAATGGTTTCGCCTTCCGCCACCAACCCGGCAATGACCAAACTGGCCGAAGCCCGCAAATCGGTGGCCATCACAATGGCGCCTGACAATTGGGTCACGCCTTGGACCACGGAAACTTTGCCATCAATTTGAATGTTGGCACCCAAGCGTACCAACTCATTGACGTGCATGAAACGATTTTCAAAAATGGTTTCAGTGACTTTGCTGGTGCCTTCGGAAATGCAGTTCAAGGCCATGAACTGCGCCTGCATGTCGGTTGGAAAGCCGGGGTACTCTGTGGTGCGAAAGCTTTGAGCCTTCATGCGCCCTTGCGCTTTCACGCGTACAAAGTTAGAGCCCACTTCAATGTGTGCGCCAGCATCTCTGAGTTTTTCAATGACGGCGTCTAGGTGGTCGCCACGCGCGTGCTTCAACACAACGTCGCCACCTGTGGCCGCTACCGCGCACAAAAATGTGCCAGCTTCAATTCGATCGGCCACTACAGCATGGTCGCAGCCCTTGAGTTTTTCAACGCCCTGAATGTAAATTCGGCTGGTGCCGTGGCCTTCAATTTTGGCGCCCATCTGAATGAGCATTTCGGCCAAATCAGGAATTTCTGGTTCTTGCGCTGCATTCTCTAAAACAGTTTCACCTTCTGCCAAAGCAGCAGCCATCAAAAAGTTTTCTGTGCCCGTGACAGTCACCATGTCTGTCGCAATGCGTGCGCCTTTTAAGCGTGTCCGTGCGTTGGCCAAACTCGCCACCATGTAACCGTGCTCAACCACGATCTTCGCGCCCATGGCCTGCAAACCTTTGATGTGTTGATCGACTGGCCGTGAACCAATGGCACATCCACCTGGCAATGAGACGCGAGCATGACCAAAACGCGCCAACAAGGGGCCAAGCGCCAGCACAGAAGCGCGCATGGTTTTCACCATCTCGTAGGGCGCTTCGGGCTTGTTCAGCGCACTCGCATTCAATGTCACACTGCCATCTTCTGCATGCAGGCAAGTCACGCCCATGTTGCGAATGAGTTTCAGCATGGTGCTGACGTCTTGCAACTTGGGCACATTGCGAAGCACAACGTCCTGGTCGGTTAACAAGGCTGCGCAAAGTTCGGGCAAGGCGGCATTTTTGGCGCCTGAAATTTCGATCTCGCCATTCAAAGAATGACCGCCACGAATGATGAGTTTGTCCATTTTTTTTAGTTTGAGTAGCTGGATGAGCGTGCTGGTTTTTTGCCTGTTGATCAGGCTTGCGCTTTGGCCCATTCAGCAGGCGTGAAAGTTTTCATCGACAAGGCGTGCACCTCATCGTTTTGCATTTTGTTGCCCAAGGTGGCATAGACCTTTTGGTGGCGTGTAATGAGGCGCAAGCCCTCAAACTGGGGGGATACCACCACGGCTTGCCAATGGCGGCCATCGCCGTCGACGGTGAGGTGGTCGCACGCAAGGCCAGCGGCAATCATGGTTTGGATTTGTTCTGCAGTCATTGGGTTCGGTGCTTAAAAAATTAAATCAAGCTCTGATTTTGTAGCCAGATTTCAGCAGTTGGATGGCCAAAGTACTCACACCCAACATGGCCACAGAAACAACCGACAAACTGGTCCAAGGCGAGACATCGCTTTGACCAAAAAAGCCGTATCTGAAACCATCAATCATGTAAAAGAAGGGGTTTAAGTGACTCAAGCCCTGCCAAAACGGCGGCAAAGAGTGAATGGAGTAAAAAACGCCCGACAAGAAGGTCATGGGCATGATCACAAAACTTTGAAAAGCAGCCATTTGGTCAAATTTTTCGGACCAAAGACCTGCCAC
>CALCBL010000075.1 GCA_937897495.1 uncultured Burkholderiales bacterium | reverse complement strand
GAACAGACTGGTTTTTGCAGCAAGTGCAATGCTGACTTTTTTAGGAGTGACAGCAGACAGAGCCAAGCCAGGCGCCAGCACAACACTGGCCATGGCCACTGCTGAAAACTCACGCCGCCGAAGCTTTTGTAACACGCCAATACCCCTTGAAGAGATCCCATCGATCATGGGTTCAGCATACAAAGGCGTCGATATCAGCGCATCGGGAAACATCCCAAGCGGGTAATTACGTAATGAGGAACACTGATAACTCAGTGTGCGCAGAAAAAACGCCCTTATCGACGATCGACCAATGCGTGGGCGATGGTGCCCAAATCGACATATTCAAGTTCACTTCCAGCAGGTACGCCTCTGGCCAGACGCGTGACGCGCAAGCCTCTCTTCTTCAACATTTCAGCAATCACGTGCGCTGTGGCCTCGCCCTCGCCCGTGAAATTGGTGGCCAGAATAACTTCTTGCACCAGCCCGTCATTGCAACGCTCTGACAGTTTGGCAAAGCCGAGGTCGTTCGGTCCAATGCCGTCTAGGGGGCTGAGCTTGCCCATAAGAACAAAGTACAGGCCCTTGAAAGTAGAAGTTCTCTCAATGGCCGCTTGGTCTGCAGGCGTTTCCACCACACACAGCTGAGTTCGATCGCGCTCAGGGTCGGCACACATGCTGCAAACATCTGTTTCAGTGAGTGTGTGACAGGTGGCGCAATGCTTGACGTTGTCACAAGCGTGCTCTAAGGCTTTTGCCAAATGCAGCGCAGCGCCGCGCTCGTGCTGCATCAAATGAAATGCCATGCGAGAGGCAGACTTGGCACCGACTCCCGGCAAAACCCGCAGCGCTTGAATGAGCGCATCTAGTGCATGGGCATTGGGTTTTTGCATGGTTTGTGAAAAGATTAGAAAGGCAACTTCATGCCGGGAGGTAAACCGGCCGTCAACTTGCCCATTTTCTGTTGAGACACTTCCTCTGCCTGCCGGACGGCATCATTGAAGGCTGCGGCCACCAAGTCTTCCAACAGGTCCTTGTCGTCTGTCAGCAAAGAGGGATCGATGGTGACACGCTTGACAGCATGTTTACAGGTCATCACAACTTTGACCATGCCACTGCCAGACGAGCCTTCCACTTCGACAAAAGCCAATTCGTCTTGGGCTTTCTTCAAATTGTCTTGCATGGCTTGCGCTTGCTTCATCAAGCCAGCGAGTTGACCTTTGTTGAACATGTTTTTCCTTCCGTGAGATTTAAGAAATAAGCTTGATTGTGCCGGGCACGATTTTGGCCCCAAAATTTTCAACCATGGCTTGCACCATGGGATCTGAATGAATCAAATCTTCAGCCGCTTTTTGCTTTTCAGCCAAATCAGCGGCATTGCGCTGTGCAGGTGAATCGGTCACTTTGCCAATTTCAACCACCAGCTTGACGGCATACCCTGCGCTGTTCAATGCGGCTTGTAAACGCTCGCGCGCAGTGCCTTGATTTAAGGATTCGCTGTCAATTCTCAAATGCCATTGATCGGTATCGCGTGCAATCAATTGCGATTGCAAGGCCAACTCACGCACCAAGGCCGATACAGCTTCAGAAGCTACCAATTGACGAACTGTTTGAGTCCAAAAATGGCCCTCCTCTGTGACGACCAACACTTTCGGTGCTGTTCTTTCAGTCGGTTCACTGGCTTGGCGGACAGGCAAATTTTTAACTTGAATAGGTGCCATGCGGGCTTCTGACACAGGCAACTCGACTGCAGGCTTGTCAACGGCAAGGGGCTTGGGCGAAGAAGTAGCCGGCTGCGCGGCCGCTGCACTAGGTGGCGCTGTCGCTAAAGTTTTTTTTTGAGCCGCAGGCGCCTGCACCTGTTGAACTTCTTGAGCTTGATGAGCTTTTGGCTTGAAAGCCAGTAGCCGCAGCAAAACCATGGTCAGCGCCGCATACTCATCGGGCGCCAAGCCCAATTCTGTGCGGCCGTGCAAACACAAGCTGTAGAGCAACTGCGTTTCATCGGCGGGCATGGCCTCTGACAAACGCAACATTTCTTGGTGATCCGGGTCGTCTGATTCAGCGGCAGCGCTGGGGACTGCTTGCAACACGGCCATGCGCTGCAACACCATGGACATGTCTTCCAAGGCAGAAGCAGCAGACAAACCATTCAGTCGCAGGCCTTCAGAAATTGCAACCACAGAGGCACCATCGCCCCTAGCAAGGGCATCAATAAGGCCTATGACATGGCTGCGATCGACACTGCCCAACATCAAACGAACCGTGGCTTCTTGCAATTGACCGCTGCCAAATGCAATGGCTTGATCGGCCAGGCTCAGTGCATCGCGCATGGACCCTCTGGCGGCTCGGGCCAACAACTGCAGTGCCATGGGCTCAGCGGGCAAGTTCTCTTGTGCCAAAACCTTTGTGAGGTGCTCAAACACTGTTTCTGGCGCCATGGGTCGCAAGTTAAATTGCAAGCACCGAGACAAAACAGTGACAGGAACTTTTTGGGGATCGGTGGTGGCCAATACAAACTTCAAATACTCAGGCGGCTCTTCAAGCGTTTTCAACATGGCGTTGAAGGCCGTGTTGGTCAACATGTGAACCTCGTCAATCATGAACACCTTGAAGCGCCCCTGAACCGGTTTGTAAACCGCCTGTTCAAGCAAGCTTTGAACTTCGTCCACACCCCGATTGGAGGCAGCATCAAGCTCCGTGTAATCGACAAATCGACCTGAATCAATGTCCTTGCAGGCTTGGCAAACACCACAAGGCTCAGCAGTAATACCGCCCAGTCCGTCAGTGCCTTGGCAATTGAGTGATTTGGCCAAAATGCGAGACACCGTTGTCTTGCCCACGCCCCTGGTGCCGGTGAACAAATAGGCATGGTGCAACCTTTGTTGCACAAGGGCATTGGTCAGGGCTTGCACAACGTGCTCCTGCCCCACCATTTCAGTGAAGTTACGAGGACGGTATTTGCGTGCCAGAACGAGATAAGACATGTGTGGATTCTATCGGTGTCTTACAATAGCCCTCGACGGGCCTTCCCGCATGGTAAAGCGGCCAACCGAGTCAGGTGGGGAACCAAGCAGCTCTAACTGCAGAGTCAGTGCCGGGGTCAAGGCTCGTCACCTTTCATGTTTGCGTGCAAGCTCTTAGCAGCTTTCACCCCTGTGGCCATGCAGGCCGTCAGCAAGTAGCCACCTGTGGGCGCTTCCCAATCCAACATTTCCCCCGCACAAAATACCCCCGGCAATGCCTTGGTTTGCAACCCTGCATCAAGGCCCTCCCACGTCACGCCGCCTGCGCTGCTGATGGCTTCATCGATGGGCCTGGGCTTTGTGAGCACCACGACCAAGCCTTTGATGGCCAAGGCCAGTTGCGCTGGATCTTGCAAAATCTGAGGCAACAACAATTCGTTCAACAGGGCCATCTTGACGCCCTCAATGCCAAGTCGTCCCTTGAGGTGTGAAGACAAACTGCGCGAGCCCCGAGGATGTGAAACCTCATGGATGACTTTTTCCAAGGTCCAATCGGGCAATAAATCCAATTTGAATTCAGCCAGCCCTTGCGCTTGAATGGCCTTGCGTAAATCTGATGACGCGGCATAAATCAAACTGCCTTCCACCCCGTAGGTGCTGGCCACAAATTCTCCCTGGCGCCTGATGACATGCCCTTGGGCATGGACCCACTCCATGGCGACTGACTTGAGAGGCTGACCCGCAAAACGCGCCAAGAAAAACGGCGTCCAACCCTGCCCTTCTCTGCCGGCCACATGAAAACCGCAATTGGAAGGCAGCAGGGCGTTCACGGGCACGCCCACTTCAGTTAACCAAGGTGCCCAAGCACCGTCAGAGCCTAGCCGGGCCCAACTTCCCCCGCCAAGCGCCAAGACCACAGCTTGAGCATTGACTTTGCGCAACTCAAGCTCAGGCGACGAGAGATGCCGCACTTCGAAACTTAATTCAGTGCATTTGCCTTTGGCTGTGTCAGCGGGTATTGCTTGCAAACCTGTTAATCGATGGCGCATGTGAAATTCAACGGGCTTGCCTGTTAGAGGATGGCGCAAACGATGTAACCACGCTCGCAGCAAGGGGGCTGCTTTCATTTCTTTGGGGAAAATACGTCCTGAGCTTCCAATGAATGTTTCAACTCCCAAATCCTGAGCCCAAGCCCTCAATTGATCTGAGCCCCAATCACTCAGCAGGGGTTTCAGTTGAGCCGCATGGGCGTCATAGCGATTTACAAATTGATTGAACGCCTCTGAGTGCGTGAGGTTCAGCCCCCCTCGCCCTGCCAACAAAAACTTTCGACCCACTGAAGGCATGGCGTCAAACAGATGCACAGAATGGCCCAAACTCGACAAAACCTGAGCCGCCATGAGGCCTGCAGGCCCGCCCCCAATGACCGCCACGGACAGGTCCAAGGGCTTTGAAGCGTGAGATGAAGTGACGTCCATGCAGTGAAAATGATTTGGATCAAGTAATGAATGAGCAACTTGGCTCGTTTCTGTCAAAATACAGGAAGTTTACAAAGACGATTTAGCTGTAATTTCAATCTCAACAAGGAACAGGCCATGGCCAGCGATTTGATCAAACACACAACCGACGCCACTTTTGAGACCGACGTGCTCAAAGCCGACAAGCCTGTCATCGTTGATTTTTGGGCTGAATGGTGCGGTCCTTGCAAAATGATTGCCCCCATTTTGGACGAAGTTGCAACGGGCTATGAAGGCAAACTGCAAATTACCAAAATGAATGTCGATGAAAACCGCGACATCCCCGCCAAATTTGGCATTCGGGGCATTCCAACCTTGATGGTTTTCAAAGATGGTCAATTGGCCGCCACCAAAGTGGGTGCCATGAGCAAATCTCAGTTAACCGCATTCATTGACCAGCAGTTGGCTTGAATCCAAAGCGCCAATCTAAGGCGCTTTGAGGCCTGCCCCCCAGTTTGAAGCCATTTGGGGGGTTGGCAAGCCCAGTTGCGACACTTCAAAAAATCCTGTCATAATCCGCTTCGTTGAGTCCCCAAAGGGTTTCAGCACAGTTTCAAGATAGAAATTGACAAAAGCCCATAGCGTCTACTTGCTCCCTTTGACGCATCTTCCCAGCTTTGGTTTCTAGACGTTTGAAATTTCGGTCTCCTTCCTCCCCCTGATTTTTTTGACATCAACCCACAAGGGTTGCTTTACGCAGGTAAATCCATGCACTTAAACGAACTCAAGGCACTGCATGTGTCTGAAGTCCTCAAGCAAGCCGACGAGCTTGAAATTGAAAACACAGGCCGCATGCGCAAACAAGAGTTGATGTTTGCCATCATTAAAAAACGTGCTCGCGCTGGCGAGCAAGTATTTGCCGACGGTGTTTTAGAAATCTTGCCCGATGGTTTTGGTTTCTTGCGCAGCCCCGACACCAGTTACACCGCCAGCACCGACGACATCTACATCAGCCCCAGCCAAGTGCGCAGATTCAATTTGCACACCGGCGACATGATTGAAGGCGAAGTTCGAATTCCCAAAGACGGCGAGCGCTACTTTGCCCTCACCAAGCTTGACAAGGTCAATGGCGACTTGCCAGAGAACAACAAGCACAAGGTCATGTTTGAGAACTTGACGCCTTTGTTCCCCAACATTCAGATGCACCTAGAGCGCGACATCAAGGCCGACGAGAACATCACCAGCCGCGTGATCGACATCATTGCCCCAATTGGCAAAGGTCAGCGCGCCCTCATTGTGGCGCAGCCCAAGTCTGGCAAAACCGTCATGATGCAGCACATTGCGCACGCCATCACCGCCAACAACCCCGATGTTCACCTCATGGTTTTGCTGGTCGACGAGCGCCCTGAAGAGGTCACAGAAATGCAGCGCACTGTGCGCGGCGAAGTGATTGCATCCACCTTTGACGAACCTGCTGCACGTCACGTGCACGTGGCCGAAATGGTCATCGAACGCGCCAAACGTTTGGTTGAATTGAAAAAAGATGTGGTCATCTTGCTCGACTCCCTGACCCGTTTGGCCCGCGCCTACAACAACGTGGTGCCCAGCTCTGGCAAAGTCTTGACCGGTGGTGTCGATGCCAATGCCTTGCAACGTCCTAAGCGTTTCTTTGGCGCCGCTCGCAATGTCGAAGAAGGCGGCAGCCTGACCATCATTGCCACAGCGCTGGTCGATACCGGCAGCCGCATGGACGAGGTGATCTTTGAGGAATTCAAAGGGACTGGCAATTGCGAGATCCATCTGGAACGCCGCTTGTACGAAAAACGCGTGTTCCCGGCCATCAACTTGAACCGCAGCGGTACACGCCGCGAAGAATTGTTGCTCCAGCCTGAAGTGCTGCAAAAAACCCGCATCTTGCGCCAGTTCATGTACAACATGGACGAAATTGAGGCCATGGAAATGGTTCTCAAAAGCATGAAAGCCACGAAGAGCAACGTCGAATTCTTCGACATGATGCGTCGAGGCGGCTAAAAGTAGCTTATCCCCACCCTCATCTGGCTTGCAAGTCATTGATTTCATGCCATAATCTCGTGCTTAGCGAAAAGTACCCCGGATGGTCCGAGGGCGGCTGTCGCATCTGAACCCAAGGAATAGATCATGAAAGAAGGCATTCACCCCAACTACCGAGAAGTTTGCTTCTTGGACTTGTCTAACGGCTTCAAGTTCGTCACACGTTCTTGCGTCAATGCCAAAGAGATGGTGAAAATGGACGACGGCCGCGAGCTGCCTTTGTTCAAACTCGATACATCCAGCGAATCACACCCCTTCTACACAGGTACCCAAAAATCTGTGGACAACATGGGTGGTCGCGTTGAGAGGTTCCGCAACCGTTTTGGCAAAACGTCCATTACCAAGTAATCTTCCCATCGCGTCACTTCGTGACCATCGAAGGGCAGTCCGGGCAACCGGCCTGCCCTTGTTTTTTGCCTCAGCCCACACTTGTGAATTTGAACCTGACTCTGCTATTGTCTGAATTGTGAATTCCTACCCATCAGATACCTCTGCCAACCCGGCCATCGTGGCGCAAAGTGCCGTCAGGCGTTTGCCGCGCTGGATTGTCTGGGCGCTTTGCTTGGCTTATGTTTTGCCTGGCTTTATGGGCCGCACGCCTTGGAAAGCCGATGACATGGAAGCCTTTGGCTTCATGTTCAATTTGGCGCAATCGTTTGGCTCAGACAATGTGGCGTGGTTAAAGCCAACACTGCTTGGGCAAACAGATAGCGGTGCGGCACTTTTGCCTTATTGGCTCGGTGCATGGGCCATTCAATTGGCGCCCAAGGGCCTGCCTCTCGACACTGCCGCTCAATTGCCCTTTATTGCCTTGTTGGGCCTCACACTGGCTGCCACTTGGTACGCGGTTTACGCCCTTGCACGAACACCGGCGGCTCAACCCGTGAGCTTTGCCTTTGGCGGCGAAGCCAAACCTGCAGACTATGCGCGGGCTATTGCCGATGGTGGTTTGCTTGCCTTGCTTGCCTGCTTGGGCTTGGCCAGACTTTCTCACGAGGCCACCCCCGCACTCGCACAACTTTCTTTTTCTGCGCTTCTCTTTTTTGCGTTGGCCAACTTGGCTCGCAAAAGAATGACATCGCTGTTTTGCGCGGCCCTCGCCATCATGGGCTTGGCTCTTTCAGGCGCACCTGCTTTGGCGATGATTTTGGGGGCAGGCGGCGCCATGGTCATCGCGTTGGATACGGGCCAGCCGCAATCTCTGCGCGTTAGAAAAGTCGATGTTGCTTGGGTCTTGATCTTCTGCCTTGCTACCGCCGCGATCACCAGTGGCTTGGACTTGTGGCGTTGGCGGGTTGCCTCGTCTCATTTGTTTGAAATCCAGGCCATGGCCCGTTTGCTTTTGTGGTTCACTTGGCCTGCTTGGCCCTTGGCGCTTTGGACGCTTTGGCGTTGGCGCTATCAACTCAAAAGTATTTCAGCCAATCCCCATTTGTCGCTGCCTCTTTGGTTCATGCTTGTGGGCATTGCCACCACATGGATGTCCGGCTTAAGTGATCGTGCGCTGCTCATCAGTTTGCCTGCATTGGCCACGCTGGCCGCATTTGCTTTGCCCACTTTGAAACGCAGCGTCAGTGCTTTCATTGATTGGTTTACCTTGCTCTTTTTCAGCGTGGGTGCACTCATCATTTGGACTGTCTGGCTGTCAATGCAAACAGGTTTTCCTGCTCAGCCTGCCATCAATGTGGCACGACTTGCGCCAGGTTTTGTGCTTCAGTTCTCCCTCACTGCATTCATCTTGGCAAGCTTGGCAACGCTGGCCTGGGCTGGCCTTGTCAGATGGCGCGCCGGTAGACATCGCTCGGCACTGTGGAAGAGCATGGTGCTGCCTGCCAGTGGTGCCATCTTGTGTTGGCTTTTGGTCATGACGCTTTGGTTGCCTTTGCTAGATTTCGGCAGAAGCTATGCCCCCCTTGTTAACAAGGTTCGCAGCATGATGGGCGCGACAGACTGTGTTCATTACTTTGGATTGACCAAGGCGCAAGGCGCAGCTTTTCAATTTCATGGCAATCTCAAACTGCTTCCTGTTGCAACCCGAGCTGAAAGCACAGCTTCAAATGCAAGCCAATGTGCTTGGCTCATTGTCGACACACAAGCCCTTGCGGCATTCACCCAAGAGGTTGATGCCAGCGCCTGGACACAACACGCCACAGTGCGTCGCCCCTCAGACAACAACGAAGACATCGTCTTGTTCAGAGCCCTGTCAATCTCTATCACTGCCAAACCCTGAGCGCGAGTTTCGGCATGTTTGAAGCGCCCACCATCCTTCGTCACGCCGGTACGGTTTTAGTGGGGCAACTGGCTGTGATGGCTTTTGGTGTTGCAGACACCCTCATTGCCGGTCGCTACGACGCCTCTGCACTCGCGGCTTTATCGGTGGGCTCCGCCATTTACGTCAGCATCTATGTGGCCTTGAATGGCTTGATCACCGCGCTGCTTCCGGTCTGGGCAGAGCTTCGCGGCGCTGGGTCTCATGTGGCGTTGGGTCAATCGGTGCGGCAGGCCTTGTACTTGTGTCTATTTGTCATTGCCTTGGGTACCCTGGCCCTGCTCTTTCCTGATCCATGGCTGAATGTCACTGGCGTGCCTGAAGTTTTACAAAATGATGTTCGAGCTTACCTGCAGGTTTTGGCCATTGCGGTAGGCCCTTCCCTGCTGTTTCGAATGTATTCAACAATTAACCAGAGTTTGGGTATGCCGCTCTGGGTCACGGCACTTCAAATTGCATCTTTGGGCATCAAAATTCCTCTTTCAATTTGGTTCACTTTTGGCGGCTTGGGTTTGGAGGCGCAAGGCCTTGTGGGCTGTGCCTGGGCAACTTTGGTGGTAAACACATGGCTCATGCTCATGGGCCTTTATTTTTTGCGCTACCAAAAGGTTTACCAAGAATTCAAAATATGGAAGCCCTTGGAAGCACCTAACTGGAAAATGATCCGCGCTTTTTTGCACTTGGGAGTTCCTGCTGCATTGTCTTTGATGGTGGAAGTCACTTCCTTCACCATGATGGCCTTGTTCATATCTAGACAAGGTGTCGTGGCATCAGCCAGCCACCAAATTGCAACGAGCATTGCCACGCTGTTGTACATGGTGCCATTGGCGCTTGGCATCGCTTGCAGTGCACGGGTTGGCTTTTGGATTGGGGCCAACGAACCGCGTCATGCAGAAGATGCCGCCCACACGGGGCTGAAGTTAACTTTGGCACTGGCCTTGACACTCAGCAGCGCGTTGGCTATTGGCAAGGATGCGTTAGCCAGCTTATTCTCAACCGATACGGCGGTCATCCTGGCTGCGGCTTCTGTGCTGGGATGGGTTGCGCTTCATCATTTGGTTGACGCATTTCAAGCCGTGTGTGTGTTTATATTGCGGTGTTACAAAATGACCCTTCTGCCTTTGATCATTTACAGCATCATGCTGTGGGGGGTTGGTCTTTGGGGCGCATATGTTTGGGCGTATCATGGTTTGGGCCCCTTGAACAGTCGCCCAGAGGTCAGCACTTTTTGGGCCGCCGGCAGTTTTGCCTTGAGCATTGTGAGCTTGGCTTTTGTGGCGCTTGTGTTGTGGGTTGCCAAACAGCGCCGAACTTAATTTCAAAACTTCATTTTTTAAAACTAGGACCACCATGATTCTTGAACTTGCAGACATTCGCATCAAGCCCGGCCAGCAAGCTGAGTTTGAAGAGGCTATTGCGCGCGGTCTTCAAACCGTCATCTCTGGGGCCAAGGGCTTTCAGGGTGCCAAGGTCAACAAAGGCATTGAAAGCCCCGATCGATTTATTTTGCAAATTTTCTGGGACACCCTGGAAGATCACACCATTGGCTTCAGAGAGTCAGCTTCGTTCACTGAGTGGCGCGCCATCGTTGGGCCGTTCTTTGCTGCACCACCAGTAGTTGAACATTTTGTACTCACCTACAAAAGTTAACAGGCAACTGGCTTCCATCCGCCATTGAATTTGCTTGAAAAAGCAAGCCTTCCAAATTCAAGAAACCTTTTGCTCGTGACCTCTCACCAGCTTGGAAAGCAATGCTGCCAGATGTTCGGACTCTTCAGGGTTTAGGGGTTTGAGAAAGTTTTCTTGAACACGCTCCACCGCTGTTTTCATTTGGAG